>CAZION010000096.1:0-25188 GCA_964540865.1 uncultured Victivallis sp. | reverse complement strand
GTGAGAATTAGTGGTGAAATCTTTTTTGGTATTTAAAGTTGCGGCTCTTGGCCGCATAATTTAACGTTAAGGAATTTCAAAGTTATCAAAAGATTCCGAGTGCCCGAGTTTTAAAGAAAAAGACACGCTAAAGCCGTGAACTCCAACTAATTTCAATTTCTAATTCGTAATTTCTAATTCGTAATTCGGCTGTTCGATATTCGATTGTTCAAAAGTTGCGGCCCCTGGCCGCCTAATTTAAAACAGGTTAGGAGACATGCGACAAGATGCAAAATAAATCATTTGATATACGCCTGAATGAATGCCGCGAAGCCGCGCTTGATGTATTGAAACCGTCGAAAAAGGATTTGGAGCATGGCCTCGAACTGCATAAAAATTCGACAGTGTGCGACACTTACGGCTTTGCTCCGGCATGTCCGGTTGACTTTGAAAAACTGATTAAACTTGCGGAAGCCGGGTGTTCCCCTTCGTACTTCATGGAGCGCAAGGAGGAAATGCAGAATTTCCGGCATTTCGAAGACAAGGCGCTTTATGATGAATATATGAGGACGTTCAAGGAGTCCGGCGTAACCTGCATATTTCAGAATGCCGGAGTGGAGAATCAGGAAGTGAAACAGCTGATGAAACGTCTGGCGTACTTTACATACGTCACCGACAAAATGCTTGAACTCTTTAAAAGGGCTGCGTTTCCGGAGGATATCGAGAAAGCCGCAAAGGAAAACAGGCACTGCCTGTATTTGAGTGCAAATGCTGTTCCGCTGGACGGGACATGGGGCTCCGCCATTGAGGAGTTATCCTATATAAAAGTGTTCTTCCAGATGGGCATAAGGATGATGCATCTGACATATAACCGGAGGAATATGATAGGGGATGGCTGCGCTGAAAAGGCGAATGCCGGACTCAGTGATTTCGGCCGTTCCGTAGTGGCGGAAATGAACAAGACGGGAGTGATAGTCGACATAGCTCATTCCGGAGAGAATACTGGACTTGAAGCGGCCCGGATATCTTCCAAGCCAATAGTGGCAAGCCACACCTGCGTATCATCCATCAACGAGCACTGCCGCTGCAAATCAGACACGGTCATAAAGTCCGTAGCCGACAGCGGAGGCTATGTCGGAATATGCCTTATCCAGAATTTCCTTGGCGGCAATGGAGACATAAATACGCTTCTTGACCATATATCATATATAGGCAAGAAATTCGGTGCTGACCATGTCGCCATCGGGAGTGATGTGACCTTTGCGCTCAGCGGCTTTACCGAAGCGCTGGAGCGCATAAGTGCCGTACGTCCGAAGTTCCAGTCCTGGGCTTCATTCTGGCCTCCGGAAAAGGAGAAGTTGAAATTCACTGAAAGAAGCGCGAAAAGCATTTCCTGGATAAACTGGCCGATGTTCACGGTCGGCCTGGTGCAACGCGGTTTCAGTGATGATGAGATAAAAAAAATCATAGGTGGTAATATGCTCAGAGTGGCGAAAGAGGCATTGAAATGAAAAAAAGAATTCCGTTAATTGGTGTAAATATGGATTTTACCCCTAATGCAGACAAGATAATAGGGCATAGGCAAAATGGCAGATATTTTGTCGGCACACAATATCTGGATGCGATATGTGAGGCAGGCGGTATTCCTGTTCCAATACCTTGTACGGGCGATAGGAAGATCCCGGAAAAATACATTGATGCCATAGCCGGGTTCCTGTTTATCGGCGGGGCTGATTATCCTCCGGAGTTTTATGGCGAGGCGAAATCCTCGGAATCAGTGAAGCTGATGGAGAAACGGCGTTATGAAAACGACATGCTGCTGGCATCGGCCGTAATGAAACGCCACCTGCCGATACTCGGGATATGTGCTGGAATACAGTTGATGAATATCGTTTCAGGCGGAAAACTTATCCAGCACATCGAGTCGCCGGTCATTCATACGGGCGGAGCGCTTCATAAGGTTGAAATCACCGGCGGAAAAATCCTGAAAAGACTTTTCGGAAAAAAAACAATTGAAGTCAATTCCTTTCACCACCAGGCTCTTGAACCGTGTCATATCGGAAAGGATTTTGAGGTTACAGCTCTGTCTGAAGACGGAATTATAGAGGCCATTGAATCAAAATCAGAACACTTCCTTCTCGGACTGCAATGGCATCCGGAGAGGATGGGGCGGGCTCACAGGGATAAGGTCTTCAAAACTTTTATGAATGCCTGCAAGGAAGTATGAAATGAATGCGAAAAACAGTTATCTGTTTGGATTAGGGGCATCGCTCCTGTGTTCATTCCTATGGGGCACAACATATGTCTGCGGACGTTATTTGATTGGCGGAGGTAAAATAGATCCTCTTTCCCTGTGCCTGATCCGTTTTACGGCAGGAGGAACAATATTGTTCTTGATAGCTTGTATTGTCTCGCGTAAGAAGATCTTCTCTTTTTCCGGCAGGGACATGTTCAAGCTGTCCGGACTTAGCATGATTGGAATATTCGGGTCAAGCCTCTTCATATTCATGGGGCAGAAATATTCTTCAGCCATCAACGCGGCCATGATAATGAATTTGAGTCCGCTCATCACTATGTTCATATGCTTTTTCTATGGCGAAAAAATAAGGTTTCTTCAAATTGCGGGCACTGTGCTTGGTCTGACAGGCTGCATGATGGTTGTAAATGTGATAACGCTTGAGGGATTCAGATATTCCACTTCCGGTTTCCTGGGTGATCTGCTTCTGCTTGTCGCATCGGGATTGTGGGCCGTCTATGTTGTCTACAGCAAGCCTATAGTCATGAGATACGGAGGACTGCCGACCACGGCGTGGGCCTTGTTGTTCGGGGCGGTTCAGACAATGCTTGTCTTCCCGTTTTTCCTTGGCAGTGTGGTTTTGCCTGTATCGCCGTTGGATTGGAGTGTCACATTATATTTCATCCTATTTCCAACTGCAATAGGATATTGGGCCTGGTATGAGGGGGTTGCACGGATAGAAATAGCGCTGGCGAATGTCATGCAGTATCTCTCCCCAATTTTTACGATCCTGCTTTCAATGTTATTTCTGGGTGAGACCATAAGTATGACCAACATGGCGGGGGCCTGCATGATTATTGCAGGTGTTGCCGCTACCGGCATAAAATGGAGCATTTTAAAACATGTTTTCGATAGGTTGAACGGTTTTTTCAAGTATTCGCCGGCAATAAATAAAGAGACCATATGAAACTTAAATGAAAGGAAAGATTGCAGTATGAGAAAGATCAGGATTGCACAGGTTGGCCTGGGCCCGCTGGGACAGAAAATAGCAAAATTCATAAGTGAAAGGCCGGATTTGGAAATTACGGCTGCCGTTGACAGTTCCCCAGACAAAATTGGAAAAGATTTCGGCGCCATGTGCGGGATACCGCTGAATGGCGTAAAGATTTCAGGAAGTATTGCCAATCTGAAAAAAGCGAATGTCGACGTGGTGCTTTTGACGACCGTTTCCGACATGAAGAGGATAACCCCCCAGATAGAGGAGATCGTATCTCTGGGGTTGCCCGTCGTATCGACATGCGAGGAGCTTTCCTTCCCGTGGAAAACCTCGCCGGAACTGGCTGCAAGAATTGACGCAGCCGCCATTAAAAACAAAGTGGCGGTTCTCGGTACCGGGGTGAACCCGGGTTTCCTGATGGATTATCTGCCGTCATGCCTCACCGCCGTCGCACAGCACGTTGAAGGCATAAAAGTTTCAAGAATACAGGATGCATATTTTAGGCGCGGACCGTTCCAGCAGAAAATCGGGGCCGGCCTGTCATTAGATGAATTCGAAAAGAAGAGACTGGCTGGAACATTGAGGCACGTCGGCCTTACCGAATCCATGCATATGATTGCTCACAGCATGGGCTGGGAACTTGATAAGACTGAGGATATTCTGAGCCCTATTATTGCCGACAGGGCCATGAAGACGGACTTTGTTTCAATTAAGCCTGGCGACGCAGCAGGTGTTCAGCAGATAGGCAGGGGATACGTAAAAGGTGAAGTCAAGATAACGCTCCTTTTCAGGGCCGCAGTCGGCGAAGCGTCTTCTTTTGACTCTGTCGAAATAGATGGCAATCCGAAAATAGTTTCACGGATTGAAGGTGGTGTGAACGGAGATGTCGCAACATGTGCGATAAGCATTAATGCGGCGAAGCAGATATTGAGGGCTCAACCGGGACTCAGGATAATGACTGATATGCCTGCAGTCACTTTTTTCAGGTGTGCATCCGCCCAGTAGAACGGGAAGGTAGTAATCGTCTTGTAATTGTATAAACCCCACCGATCTTGCGTCGGTGGTGAATAAGATTGGGGGGCTAGGTGGCGCTCGCCCTAGCATACCAATTTTATTCACCAACGGGATAAACCCGTTGGGATCTCTATAATCATAAAGGAATGCGAATATGATGAAAGCGGGATTTTATGAAGCGGACATTACTCCTTCAATAGGGATGGAACGTCCGGCGACATATTATAAAATATATCATACGTCCATCCATGATCCGCTGAAAGTCAGGGCATGTGTGCTGGATGACGGAAATGAACGCATAGCCATTATCGGTGTGGATACCGCAATAATATGGGGTGGAACTGTCCGGAAAGCCAGAATTGCCCTGAAAGAGAAATGCGGCATTGCAGAAAAAAATATCCTCATCGCGGCCAGTCATACCCATGCCGGCGGGCCTCTCTGGGGATTCTGTGAGGAGGATTTGAAGGATGCACCGGAATTAATCAGGCAATTGGCGCTTAAAGAAAGCATCAGCCTGAATGTGGATTATGAGAAACATGTAGTCAGCCAGATTATTACAGCGGTTTGCATGGCGGACAAGCATAAGCGGGAATCTATGATTTCAATAGGCAGTGGTATTGAAGGCGAAGCTGTGTTTAACCGGCGTTTCAAGCTGAAAAACGGTAGGTGCGCTACCCATCCTGGCAAAGGAAATTCTGAAATAGTTGAACCTGCTGGGCCGATTGACCCCGAGGTCGGCGTGATCGCGGCCTGGGGTAAGAATGACGAGCTTATTGGCTGTATTGTGAACTATGCCTGTCATGCCACATGTTACGGGGATGGCGTTTCGGCAGACTGGATTTATCACATGGAAAAAACAATCCGAGGTGTGATGGGGAAACATGCGAATGTGGTGTTCCTGAACGGACCCTGTGGGGATGTCACGCAGGTTGATAATCAATCCCTTCGACCCTTAGCCGGGGAAAAATATTCTGAACTTGTAGGAACCAGGGTCGGCGCTGAAGTTCTCAAAGTTTTAGTCTCTTCGGAAAAGGGTGAGGATTTCAAGTTGGCAGTATCTTCAGAGGAATTAAATCTGAAAATCCGCAAACCCTCCGCCGAGAGCATAACCAAATGCCGTAAAATTTGCGAACAGATGCTTGCAGAGCTCAAAAAGACAACTGAATTCCATTTTGCCAAAGAAAGACTGATACTTGATTACGTCCTGTCGAAGTCGGATAGCAAAGACATTGAAATACAGGCTATGCAAATCGGCCCCGCTGTCCTGCTTGCGAACCCCGCAGAATATTTCTGTAAATACGGGCTGGACATAAAGAGGAAATCCAATTTTCCATTTACTTTCGTTGTCGAACTGGCGAATGGAACCTGCGGGTATGTTCCGACAGAGGATGCCTTTGATATCGAGCATGGTGGCGGGTATGAAACTGTGTTGACCGTGCATTCAAACCTTGAGGTTGCCGCTGGACGCAAAATCATGGAGAAGTCTCTTGAACTAGCTGGAAAACTAGTGCCGGGTGATATACCCAAAGGCGAACAGGTGAAGCCGTCAAACAAAGTATGGGGTTTCGGTGCGCTAAGACCGGAATTGGATTAAAAAAAGGGTAATGGATATGATGAACATAAAAAGGATGGGAGTGTGTTTAGTGTTTTTGGTATGTGCGTGTGTCAGCGTCTTGGGAATTGATGGAGTGGACAGCCAAAGACAATCTACTACAGGAAAGGATGGAGGGACGATGAAAAGCGAATCACTAAAAACAGGCTCTGCCGTGAGCGACGGTTTTTCAAATCCGAACTCGGTCGAAAAGAAATATGTCCTTGAGAAAATCCCTGATGGCGAATTTCTGACCTTGCTGGAGAAGGACGCCAGCCTGGTAAACCTGAAAACTCCTGATAGCGTGCCCCGCGAGGATCACGTCCGCATAGCCTGCCCCGACGGCAAGTTCGATTTGAAGGCCGACGTGTACTACAAGGACAAAAGTCCGGTCAAGAGGAGGCCCTGCGTGGTCTTCATGCACGATTGGGCCGGCGGTGGCAATCCTTCCATCTGCGGAGATCGCCAGGGTTCCTTTTTCGCCCTCAACGGCTTTGTCTTCGTGACGCTTTACTATCGGCCGCCGAAATACAGTCCCTGTCCCGCAGCCCTCGAGGATTTGAAGACCTGTGTCCGCTGGGTGCGCTCCAGGGCCGACGAGCTCTCGATCGATAAAGATATGATCGTGGCATTCGGAAGCTCGGCAGGCAGCCAGTGGGCTTACATGGGCGCGGCCACGAACGGGGACATGAAATTCGAAAATCAATGCGGGTTCAACGAGTTCTCCAGCGATATCAACATGGTTATGATGCATGCCGGAATATGCGACATCGTAAAGGATTTTGGCATGAAGGGCAAAGGAATCATGGACGTGATACTGGGCTGCTCTTACGCCGAGAATCCCGGCCGTTACGAGGAGTTCTCGCCGATTTTCAACGTCAAGAAAAATTTTCCACCGCTCATAATCATAAACGGCGACAGGGACAGCACCTGTTCGATAGAGGCGGCTAGGAACCTGAGGGATAAGCTTGTGGCGACTGGTGTCCGCGCCGAGCTGGTCGAGTTGCCGGGACGAGACCATGGCAGCACCGGGTTCCCAGGCGATCTTTACTTGAAGTTGACCAGGTACCGCGACTTTATTCTGTCCGTCTGGAAGCCAGGCACCGGAAAATGAGACTAAGGAGGGCTTTGCCCGCAACCCAAAAGAAGTCAGAATAATATCAAAAGCAAGATAAAAGAGAATAATTGGGAAACATTTGAGAGGATGAGCATGTTGTCTTGTCAAAATAATACCGGCATAGCCGGCTAAGAAAGGATTCAGACTAATGGCAAAAAAGCAGAGATTTGTGATTGTAGGATTGGGAAACCGCGGCAGGGACTGTTTCGGGCGCACTCTGCTCGCCCTTCCCAAAATCGGGCTTGCCGGAGTGCTTCCCGAGATCAAGGAGCGCGCTGAGATCGTCGCCTTCGTGGATGTGAATCTGGGACGCTGCCACGTGGCCAATGAGGAGCTGGGAACAAAAATTCCGGTCTTCAGGGAACTGGGGGAGGCGTTGGACAGGCATCCCGCCGACTGGGTGGTCGTAACAACTTCTGACAACACACACGCGGACATCTGTGTGGAGGCTCTCGAACACGGTGCCAGCGTGGTGGTTGACAAGCCCTTGGCCACGAGCGCCTGGGAGTGCGACAGGATAATCCAAGCCGCCAAAAAGGCCGGACGGCAGGTGATTGTGGGGCACAACATGCGCTACGACGAACATATGCTGGCGGTGGCGAAGCTTGTGCGCTCCGGGGCGATAGGCAAAGTGCTGCACGTCGAGGCCGCCGAAGTGCTGGATCTCGACCATGGAGGCTCGTACTATCACCGCTGGCATGCGGAGTTCGACAAGTCCGCAGGGCTCATGAACCACAAGGGCTGCCATCTGTTGGACATCATCAACTGGACGATTGAGGACCGCCCTGTCGGCGTGTCCGCCATGGGATCACGCTCCTACTACAAGTCCCGTACGGACATCAAGGCGGGGCCGCGCTGCAGCCAGTGCGGGATCACGGCCCAGTGCCCGCACTTCCGCGACATCGACGAGTATGATCAGCATTTCCGGAAGATGTATGTGAACGTCGAGAAGGAGGATGGCTACATCTGCGACGCCTGCGTATTCTCGGACCGGAACACGATCAACGACCACGAGATACTGAACATCCGCTATGCCGGCGGCATCCTCGCCACCTTCAGCCTGGTGACTTTCGCCCCCCGAGAGTACACCTATTATTACTACACCGGAACCGAGGGTAGAATCGAGTTCAGTGTCGTCTATGAGCCTGGAGAAGTTAAATCCAGCGGGGTCGACTTCGCAGAGGGAGGCGTGTTCAAAGCCTCCGGCAAACCCCAGGTTCGGGTGTTCAAAAAAGACGGCAGCGTGGAGTTCGTCCCTGTCAAAAAGCACCACAGCAACTTCGGGCATGGCGGAGCGGATGTCAAACTTGTCGCCCACATCCTGGGAATGTCGATCGAGGGGGTCGATCCCATCCAGCGCGCGACGCCAGAGCAGGCCCGCGACTCTGTTGTCATCGCCGACATGGCGGCCCGCTCCGTCGCAGGAAAGGGTCGGTACGTCGGCATCGAAGAGACTGGCAGGGACTTTCCGCCAAGGCCACCAGTTATATAAAGAATATTCGCCGGTTTTTCCGGTGAGAAATCATATATCAATAAAAGGAAGATCCTATGTCAGTAAAGATAGAAAACCGCATCGCCAAGCTGGTCGAAGAGAACAGGGAGAAGATCCTCTCGTTTCTGAAGGACATCATCGAGCATGACAGCGAGACCGCCAACAAGGCTGGGGTCGACTGGGTTGGCCGCCGCATAACCGCAGAGATGCCCAAGGGATTCACGCAGGAGGTGTCGCGGCAGGAGAAATACGGTGACCATCTTATCTTCCACTATCAGCGGCCTCCGCTTTTGCCCGTCGTCCTAGGCGGACACATGGACACGCTCTCACCTCCCGGCTTTGACAAGCTGACGACCGACGGCGATCTTCTTCGCGGCCCCGGCACGGCCGACATGAAGGGCGGTTTGGTGGTGCTGGTCTGGTCGCTCAGGATACTCGAACTGTGTGGCCTGTTCGAGAAAATTCCGGTGGTCTGCATATTCAACACCGACGAGGAGGTCAATTCCCCCACTTCTAAGGATCTCTTTACCGGCATGAGCGGCAAGGCATCCGCCGGCATCATCTTCGAGTGCGCCGGTCCCGACAACTCCGTTGTAACGACAAGGCGCGCCGTAGAAGTCTATGAAATGATGGTCAAGGGCAAGGCTGGTCACTCGGGGCTTATCAAGGGGCACAAGGCCAGTGCCATCCTGGAGGCGGCCCACAAGATAGTCCAACTCGAGTCGCTCAACCGCGCCGACAAAAGCCTGATGACCCATGTCGGAATGATCAATGGGGGGATTGCCTACAACTCCATCCCCGATACTGCCTCCGCGAGTTTTGAGTTGCGTTACTGGGATCCAGCCGTCGGAGCCAAGGCCATGGAGGAGGTTGAGAGGATTATAAACACGCCATCCGTGAAGGAATGCGGCGTAAGCATCAGGCAGAAGACCTACCGTCCGCCAATGAAGCCCGATGCCGCCGGGAAGTGCCTCTACCAGACGGCGCTGGACGTGGCATCTGAACTGGGGCAGCCCCTGCCGGCGGAGGAGAGGGGTGGAGGCTCGGACGCGAGCTGGATGGCTCATGTCGGTATACCTTCCATCGACGGGCTGGGACCGATCGGGTTCGACGACTTCACAGATCAGGAGCGCATTGTCACGGAGACGCTGTTCCAGCGCATCGTCCTCACCGCCAACCTGCTGTTGAATCTCGAGTACCGCAAGGAGGGGTGAGCGATGGGCGATCTTTTCGACAAGGGCACATTAAGGGTCGTTGCAACGGATTCCGGCCTGGGCGGGATGGCGGTCGCCGCCAATCTGGCGTCACGGCTGACATCGCTCCGCGCGTTCCGCAAGGCCGAGGTTGTATTCTTCAACTGCCGTCCGTCGGAGAGCCTGGGCTACGACATGATGCGGAGCCATGACCGCCGGATAAGGGTATTTTCCAATGCTCTGGAGGCGATGAACCGCACACTAAAGCCGGACGCCATCCTGATAGCCTGCAACACGCTTTCCGTATTGCGTGATCGCGCCCCTTTCGCAAACTCCCCTGGACATCCCCCGATCATCGGTATCGTAGAACTTGGCGTGTCAATGATCGCCCGGCATCTTAGCCAAGATCCGGACGCGTCCATCATAATGTATGCCGCCCCGACCACAGTCCAGTCGGGTGTCCACATGCAAAATCTGACGGCTATGGGATTCGACCCGGAACGCCTGGTGTACCAGGACTGCGAAGATCTTCCGATGTCCATCGAGCGTGGATTGGAAGACGGCCACACGAAGTCGCTAATCGAGCGCCTTGTGGCCAAATCCGTGGAAAAGGTTGGCCGACGCTCGACGCGTCTAGTCGGAGCTCTGCTGTGCACGCATTTCGGTTTTGTCGCAGATCTGTTCAAAACGGCGTTCAAGAATAACGGAATCGATGCACAGCACATCATCGATCCGACGCCACATATGGCCGAGGCCTTTCTGGAGGATGCGACCGCCGACAGATTCAAAAGCTCAGAGGTCGGCCTGTCGGTTGTGTCACACACGAAACTGCCAGCGGATATAGTTCAGTCAATGTCGGGCATGCTGGAACTCTCCTCGCCAGCGGCCGCCGCCGCCCTGCGGAACTACACTCTCTCCACCAATCTTTTCGACACGGATGGCTCGATGCCATGATTTCCCGAGGAATATTTTTTATGAGAAAACTTTACACATTGGCGATCGGAATTTTCTTCTGCTTTAACATGTCGGGCGGGGATAAAACATCTCCGCAGATTAATGTAGGCAGTACTCCTGATGGGAAAATATTGATGGAGGCTTCTGTCGCCGGAACTGGAAAAGATGAATCTGAACAACTAAATAATTTAGCAAAAGGGAATTTTGAGTGGAAAGCCTTGTGGGCAAGGCCTATAAAAACTCACAAGGAAGCGGATGATCTTATCAGTCTGACCAAAACAATGAAGTGCAATGTTCTTATCATATATACTGAAGGACGCGGCAAAGCCATGTATGGCAGCAAAATCCTCAGCCTTGAAAAGAAAATTGAAGAAGACACTCTGAAATATTTAATCGGACAGGCGCACAAAGACAATATCGGAATATATGCCTGGGTAGTCAACCTTTCAGTCTCACCGGAGTTTGCCGAAAAACATCCCGAACTTATGCAGAAGGTCGGGGTCGGGGAAGAGGACAGTGCAAAATTGCCCAAAGTGAATCCTGACCGTGAAAATATCCATGGCGGCAACTGGCTTTGTCCAGATCACGGGCTAACAGAATATGAAAAAAGCATCTTCAGCGAAGTAATCAGGGAATTCGATTTTGATGGTTTGGCTCTGGACTATATCGGCTATCGTAATTACTATGGCTGCTTTTGTGAATACTCAGTAGCGAAACGCCAGGAATTTGCCGACAAGCATCCTGAACTTTCTGAGCTTGAAATCATGCGGCAGTTTTCCGAAGATTCACTTGTCCGTTACACAGGGGAAATTCGCGATTCAGTAAAGACGATGAAAAAGGATATTAAGTTCACAATTCATATTTATCCTGATTTTGATTTGAACCCTGCTTACGGCAACCGTCTTCCGGTGGAATACTGCGGACAGACTATCGCATGGTTTTACAAGCCATTTTGGGAATATGGTAAAATTTATGATATCTGTATGATGTACAAGAAAGCGGAAGGCAAATTTGTCGGCTACAATAAATTTGTACCGTTCATAGGGGCATATCCTGATGACAAATTGAAATCAGAGGAACGCCTTCGCAAAGAGATACGTATTGCCGGTCTGGCAAGCAACGGCACGATAATGTTTGCTTTTGCACAAACTTTCCTTAAGCATCCTGAACTGGCGAAAATTGTCGCCGATGAATTAAGCAACGGTTCAAACTGAAAAACTAGGAGTGAAGATATGAGCATATTACTTCGTAATCCTTCCCAAATATGCATGAGAAAATAATCCGCGTTCACTCAAATGTGTCAGCAGATTCCCCAAATGTGCTATTCAATTTGTTTGATTTGCAGTTTATAATTTAATCATATAGGGAATTGTATTTTTACGTAGAAAGTAGCACAGATTTTCTATTTGAATTAAGGAGGATTTAATGTTGAAAGCCGACGGCGCCTGGTTCTCAGGTGATCTTTACTTGAAGTTGGCCAAGTACCGCGAATTTATCCTGTCCGAGCGGGAGCCAAGCGCCGGGAAATGAAACTCAAAGAGGAATATTTTTTACGGTATTCTACTGCAGTCATGCCGGTGAACTGCCGGAATTTCCTCGAAAAATAAAGGGGATCCTTGAAGTTAAGCTCTTGCGCGATTTCATTTATCCGCAAAGATGAAGAAGTCAGCAGTCGGCACGCCTCATTAATACGCAACTGCATCGCATACTGTCCCGGAGGCACTGAAATATATTTTCGCCATCGCTGAAATAGAAGCGGTCGGGAAATACCGAATTTTTTAAGAATTGCAGCAAGGTCAAAATCACAGTAATGGGCTTCCACATATTCAATAATCTTATAGAACTCTGAATCTTTCAGATTCCCATGTTTCTCCCGGCCCAGCATGCATTCCATGATCATGTTTTCAGCCATCCGGTCTATCCGGTCGGCAAAACCGTATTCATAAGTTTTTTCAGCGCACTGACAAATCTCATGAAAAATCCTCACGGCATTTCCAGGAGACTTCAAGTGCCATACCGGAGGCAGTCCGGCGAGAATTTCCTGAAACACCGGCACATATTTCGCATCAAAATCCATCCAGAACACTTCCCATCCCGTATTGGACCAGTGCCGGATGTTGGCTCCGGGAAAAAACACCGCCACCGTGTTTTCCCTGATCTGGAATGTTTTCCCGTCAATGCGGGCAAAGCCTTTGCCGCCCAAAAACAAGTGGAAGTCTACCGTCGGGCGGACCCCCTGCACATTTACCTTTTCCTGTCTCGCATGGCAGATATGCTTTAAGGGCAGTCTGCCCGGATATAGCCGGTGCCAGCTCCCAAGATCAATAGTTTTGTTGGACGGATTAATCATTTCATCAGTTGCGGCAGTAACCGCACTTCATATTTTGCATGTTAATTTAGGCGGCCAAAGCGCCGCAACTTTTAATACCTAAATAAATTCCAAGCTCCAAACTCCAAGTACCAAACAATATTCAAAATAGAAAAATCCAAACTCCAAACAAATACATCAAACAAAGAAAAGAACAGCCCTTGCGGGCTTAACTACCAACAAAAACGAATCTTAATTTGTTCGTAGCCTGCCCTCCGAAGCCTTGGCGAAGGAAGGTCAATGCCGCAAGGCATGTTCTTATATTGTTTTCATTCGTTTGGAATTTTTCTTCTTTTGAAATCTGGAGCTTGTTTGGGTTTTGGAATTTGGAAATTGGAATTTGACACTGGTATCCATAAACTTTGAAATTCCTTAACGTGAGCCTAACCGGCTTCGCCGGAACTTCAAATACAATAATATAGCCACAGAGACGCAAAATAATATAGACTTTAGTCCATATTTATAAGATTTTCATCCATTGCCCGGAACATAACAGGGCGGTATATTTTCCATACAATAAATTCAGGAGACAGCATCAGTGAAGACAATATTTTATGATGACTTCAAAAGCTTCATCCAGAAACAGTACCCCTATAGCTGGGGATTGGAGAACAATTGTGAAAACCCAAATAAACTGGGCTGGGTTGACAATGGTGAATTCCATATCCTCCATGGAGGTAACAAGCATTTCCCCCTGATGCCGCCCGCTCAGGATTTCCTTTTGGAATTCCGCTGTCGCAGCGACCGCTTTTTTTCGCCGCTGCAACTCCGGATATTTTTCCGATACGACCGCCGTGAACAGACCGGTTACTGCCTCAACTACAAATGGGGCATATCAGGAAACCGCACTCAATGCGGACAGACCGAGGAAAAAACTTACAGTGCGCAGTTATGCCGGTATTATGGCAAAAGGACGCAGCAGCAGTTCGAGAAAATAGGGGAAACGGAAATTCCTGGATTCTGTCCGGATCTTTCACAGCCTCAGGATTTCCGTCTTGAAGTCTCTGGAAATGATTGCAGCTTTTATCATGACGGCAAGAAGGTGGCGGATTTTCACGACTTGGAAAGTATGTTTGTTCGTGCGGGTTTTATAGCTTTTGACCGTATGCAATATGCTAAACCCGCATTTCGATTCAGTTCGATAACAATCAAATCCGATGAGGCGGTTGAAGTACATCCGGTGCTTCCTGAGCGGAAAATTGAATTCCCCTCTTCTGTAAACGGCATAATCTCCCCATATTATTTTCATATTGCAGTTGCTGAATCCGCAGGACGTAAAATTCTGAAGACAAAACTGACTGGCGGTCCATCGAAAGAGCCGCTTCCGGATATTGACCGCTGCCGTTTCAATGAGAGGATGTCCGATCCCTATGTCCGCATCGAATCGGCGGACGGCAGGGATCTTGGCAAATTTTATATTTTTAAAGGCACGGTGGGGTTGGGCGAGTTTAACTGGAATACAAAAACCTCGGTGATGCTGCCCGCGGATGGAGAATGCCCGATCGAGAGGGATTTTATCCTGGAAACGCTCCCGGAAGATGCCCGCTTTCTTATCGGTTATGAAAATTACTTTGCAGAAGATTCGATCTGCCTTGCCGGCGGCCCGACGGAAGCGCTGGTCTCCGCAGAAGGCAAGGTGATCTATGTGGGAGCGCCTCTGACACCGGGTGCAGTGGTCATGATGACCGAATCGCCAAAGGACAAAAAGGTTTGCGCCAGGATTCCCAAGGACATTCCGGATTATGAGGACGCCCTGAAATTCGCTGAAAATAATTTCTTCTTCATGGCTGCGGAAAATCCCCGCATTGGAGTTACCGTCATGAGCCGGGATAAAACCATTACGGGAAAAAACATCCTGCTCAAGGCAACATTGGAAAATGTTTTTAAAGAACCGTTGCGGGCCCCCGTTAAATGCCCGTTGAAGAAGATGCATTGCGATATTGCGGATGCAGATAAATTTTCATCCGGTTTCATGAAGCTGGACAAACTGCCAGTTGGCGTTTACCACATCCTGTTTGAGCTTTTCATTGACGGCATGAAAAGCCGGGAATTGCGCCGGACGTTTGAAGTGATGGCCGATGACCCCATGTCTCTTTCAGCTCCGGTCGCCTCGGGTTTGCCAAAACTTTACATTGACATCCTTTCCGGAATTAAAAATGAACATTTTTATCCATGGGGGCATACGGCAACGGACACTGCGCATTATAATTACGGCGGCAACAACTTCTTTAAAGTAGCCGCTGAGCGGCGCTGTTGGGAGCTGCTGCATGTATACGGCAGGACATGGCAGTGCTGGTTGAAATCGTGGAAAACAGTCTTCAAGGCACGCGGGATTGATGCCAATGCGGACTTGATAAAAGTATGCGATGCCGTACTTGACACGCTTAGGCGCCAAGACTTATGGTCTCCTGGAAATTATCGCGGCGATATTATTTATAACAACCTGCTCGACTTTCTGAAAAGCGGCGAGTTCGAACCGCTTAACGATGGCTGCCTGAGCCATGACGCAGTTGTCGGGAATCAGGAAAAAGGCATTACACTTGCACAGTTCAAGGAACTGGTGGCGCATCACTGGAAGAAATGGATACTGTTCTTCGCGGAAGAGGTCACCGGACGGATGCTGCCGGAAGCTGTGGGAAAGATCAAAGCCATAAATCCCGATTGCAAGGTGTTTGAATACTGCACGGTATACCCGACCTACGGATCCGTTTACAAGGCCGGATACTTCCCGTTTTATTTCGGCAAAAACCTGCGTGCCGGACTGGAAAAATATCTGCCCGGCCCGAATAGTTTCGAAGATTATCCGTATTCCTCCGGCTATGCCATCGCCCGAGGCGTCTATCAGCTGGCCTCCTGCAAACTGGAAGCGCCAAAATTAACTTTCTACCCGGAAATGTTCGGCATTAACGGCGAAACATTGGACGACCATGTGGTTTATGCCAATCCTCCGTACGGGCAATCCGACCCACCACCCGGATTTTTCCTCAAACAGTTTTATGAATACTCTTTCGGTGTATGCTGGTTTGATGTCAATGGTTTTAATTTCTGGAATGATCACGGTTATTACCCGAAAACCTGGGACCGTGAAAATTATGATGAAATGCTGTACGCTTATTCCTTCATATCAAAAGTCAAGCCGGTGAAACCGCTACGGACTACGGCGTTTGTTTTCAGTCTGGCTTCCTGCATGGCGCACCCCGACCATTATGAACAGAACGAAGAACTGTTCAATAACGGATATGTCTTCAATACAGCAGAAGAGTCAGTTGCTTTCGCCTATGAACAGGCACGGGCGGATGGACAGCAGGCCGGATTTGTAGTAAGAATGGAAGATGTCGGCAAATTGAAACCGGATGAAGTTGATCTGCTGGTGCTGCCGCCACTCTGCGGTGTCAGCGGAGAAGAACTTTCCGCCATACGAAAACTGCATGAAAAAGGCGTCAGCCTGCTAGGGTTTGAAGATGCTGCCGGCCTGGAAGACCTCTTCGGTGTCGAAGACTGCGGACGGGAAACACAGGTTACGGAAATTACTGCATGCAAGGAAGACATTATTTCCTCTCTTCATGGAATGACCGAAGAAAGCGATCACACCCTCTGCCTCTGCCGCTATAAAGCCGCCTACGGGTCGATTGTCCTGTTGCGCGGCAATGAAGGAGTGCCGGTGTTGGTTGCGAACCGGACTCGTTGGGGCAAAACCGCGTTCTATACAGTACCCCCGACCGTTGTCCGTCGTGCGAAAGCGCATATCGCCACATACGGGCAGGAAAGCATCAGCGTATTGATCAACCGGGCTACGGCACTTGTCATGCGTTATCTTGGAAATCCACTGGTGGAAACTAGTTCAGGAAAAAGCATTGCTTTTGAGGATGACAAAGGCGCAACGCATATTATCGTATCTGAAGACGCCTGGCCGCAACCGGCAAATCCAATCTTTACGACGGTGACGATCAATCTGCCGCATGTCAAAGCGGAAAAGATCACCTGCGACAAGGATTTCTCAATTGCGGAAATCACTCCGGAGCATGTGAAAATCCGGTTGGCGCTGCGGGAACATGAATCAGCCAGGATATGCATAAGGATCTCATGAAGATAAAAAAATTACAAGCGGGGGTGTTGAAATGATAAGGGAAAATCTCAAGCACCATCAGGAAGGACGGGGCGACAAAATTAGTAAATCCTTTGCCTGCAGAGGATTTACCCTCATTGAGCTCCTCATTGTTATCGCGATTATCGCAATACTGGCCAGTATGCTGCTTCCGGCGCTGAGCAGCGCAAAGGACATGGCCAAGCGGATTGGCTGCATCAACAGCGAAAAACAGGTGGGCTTGTCATTGGCAATGTACACCAACGACAGCTCCGACTGGTACCCGCATTTTATAGCATCTAACGGAAATCACAATATGGGATCTTGGGCCTACTGGTTTGTCCAGTATGATTATCAGAAGCCGGGACGTTATCTGGATTCGTGGGGCACAATTAACGGAACTCCCAACTGGCTGGACATCAGCTCGCACTGTCCTTCCCGGATGCCGGGGCCTAATTGTGACGAACTTAGCGATTACATCATCCAGTCCACTAATTTCAGCTCCGGAGGAGTCGGCCTCGGCGGAGGTTATTTGGGTGCGACTGGAGACTTTGCAGGTTGCAAGGTCGGCCAGGTCACCAAACCTTCACAACTGGTATCCTTCGGCGAAAGCTGGAGTCTGAAACGGCGCGCCACGGTGACTACAGACTCGATAATATTCCTTAATCGCACTCATTGGCCTTCCGCCATACAAATCGATCCGCCACGCCTGACCCCATGGCAGCACGGCAGCAGCAATGGCAGGGGCAGCAATTATGTTTTCAGCGATGGACACGCTGAATTCATCGGCTGGAGAAACATCAATCTGAGTTTCTTCAATATCGAACAGAAAAATTCCACTTATACCGTAGGCAAATGATGTTGCGGCACCAATATAAAAAAATAGATAAAAAGGAATTAGAACATGTTTAAAACACTTCTGATCGCGGCGTTTTCCATATTTGTTTTCTCCGGAGTTGCGAACTCCGCAAACTTGGAAATCCCTGAGATACCGGCAAGTCCGAAGCTTGACGGACTGCTAGATGATCCTGTCTGGAAGCAGGCGGCAAAAATAGATACTCTCTACGGGAAGGACGGGCAAGCTTCCAAGGATACCACGTTGTTCCTGGCACGCGATAAGACATGGTTGTATATCGGCCTCCGATGTGCCAATCCCGGAATGCAGCATGTTGCCCAGCAGGTCTATGCCCATGACGGTGCGGTGAGTATGGACGACTCACTGGAGTTGTTTATCCATCCCAGTTTCGCAAACGGGACTTATTTCCATTTTCTCCTCAATTTCGCCAACGTCGTCAAGGAGCAGCGTTGCGACAAGGCCAGTCCGGGAATGCGCGATGTCGGCTGGAACCCTCCGTGGCGGACAGTCACCCAACGTTCTGCGGATGGGTGGACTGCGGAAATAGCCATCCCTCTTTATTGCCTCGAGATGGACGATTTGAGCGGCATGTCCTTAAATGCCTGCCGTAGTTCCATGGCTATCGAGCTTGACAACATGGGGGCCAAGCGGGACGAGAAGCGAATTGTATACACGCTTCTCCCGGGCAATAAGCTTCATGATTTCGCCGGATTCCAACCACTGGGCGGCATGGGCGGATTCAAGCCTGAACTACCTTTTGCACCTCGAATCCGTGAGGCTGTGATCAGTGGGTTGCGCCAGAAGGACGGCAGGAATTCCTATGAGGTGAAACTGGCATTGGTATCGGCAACTCCTGTGAGCGGCAAAGCACGTCTTTGCATAATGGAGGATTTTGGAAAAGGTGAAGTCGAAACGCTCTCCCGGGAAATCGAGTTGGATGGGATGTCGGAAATCACACTTGCCGTTCCGGTAGTCAGTTTTGGGGAACGCGCGGTCAAAATAGTACTTTCAGATCCGGCAAACGGCAACCTTCTGGCTTCCCGGGCAATCAGCGACACGTCCGCATTGAACGTCATCAAAAAAGCTTTTGCCGGACGATCGTACTACAGCAGCGAGGAAAAAGCCGAGTTCCGCGTGGAGCTGGGATTGCCGGAGACGATCTTGAAACGTGCCGCATTGACTGTGGAGCTTAATGGAGAAAAGGTGTCGGAAGTGAAGGCTTTGCATCCGGTTATGACGCTGGATCTGCCGACAAGTAAGCTGAGGATCGGAGAAAACCAGGCGGCGATATACATAATGCTGGACGGCAAGGAGCTGGCTTCGCGGACGCTGAGCATGATCCGGCTCGAGCCGCATCCCGGATATGAAGTCCAGGCCGACTATATCAAAGGGGTGCTTTTAAAGGACAAGCGTCCATTTTTTCCGGTAGGCATAGATGCCCAGACCTTGCAATATCAACTGGACGTTAACGGGCGCGGCGACAATGACGAAAACCTCTTCAAATATCTGAGTGAAAACATAGGTCTTAATACTGTTGTAAGACACTCGCCGGCCAAGAACATTCCCGCATTCATGAGTCTGGCGGAAAAATACCGGCTAAATGTTATTACTTGGTCTTCGCCTCAGCCGCGCCCGATTGGGATGGTTCCTGGGCAGTGGCCGCCGCCACCTGTGACATTGCCCTTGGATGAACGCTTGAAAATCCAGAGGACGGCGTACGAAAAATTGGAGCCGGGACAGATCGAGGAGACAAAACTGTTCCGCGACTGCAGGAATTTCATCGGGTATTGGAATGTGGATGAGCCGAACCTGCTGAATCCGGAGGAGCGGATCGCCGCAGCGGAATGGTATTATAAGACGGTTGAGCGGATCGACCCGTATCGTCCGCAATTCCTTCTGTATGCAAAACGAATCCCAATCGGCGACAACTGGACGCGCTGGGGACAAATACTGGGTTATGATGTGTATCCGGCACCTCCCTATTTCGGCAATGACTTCAATACCGAGCCCGGGCTCTGCACTGCATATTACGCCTGGGAACTGCGGGAACGCTGCAGGAAGGACAACAAGCTCATGTGGTTTGTTCCCCTGTCGAATTCTCTTGATCCTGCAAGAACCCCCATCGGCTTGAGCAGAACTCACATGCGCTGCCAGGCGTACGCGGCGATTGTTTACGGAGCCAGAGGACTGCTTTATTTCACACTGCCCTGCGTGGTGGGCCCGGATGCCTGGGACGGATTGCGGGAGATAGCTGCCCAGGTCAAGGAAATGACCCCGGCGCTGGCTAACGGAGACATCGCGCAGAACATCAAATACACCCCGGATGATTTCCGGCCGCAGGAACGGAAATTCCCGATGGTCAACGCAGCAGCGTTCAAATATCCCGACGGCGATTACCTGCTGATGGCCGTGAATGTCATGCCGTATGCCGTGAACACGAAATTCCAAGTGGGCGGACTCCAACGTGGTTTCCGGTTGTTTGACGCCGACGCGAAAGTCGCGGGGTGGTTTGACTGGCTCGTCGGGAGTTCGAATGAATTATCGTTGGATGGTGAGACGTTCACCGAAAAGATAGAGCCGTATGGGGCACGCGCCTACCGGTTGAAGCTCTCAGGTGATCCTGTTCCGGTGGAAGTTTCGGTGAATATGACTCCTGTGCCAAATGAGATTGCGCCAACCGTGGACGTGCTAGGCGTCATCCGACAGGTGACACGAGGCAAAAATCATATGCCCAATCCGTGCTTCTCGCAGCAGGCCAACAAGGGCATTCCTGATTTTTTCAAGCCATATTTCTGTTCGGGTGTTGATCCTGCGGCAGGACAAAAGAATTCGGACTGGTATGTGGATGATGCCACACCATGGAACGGGCGTCCATCCCTGCGGATGTTCTACCGTTCACCTGCTGAAAAGTGCCGTGGGACATTCGCTTCATTCTACCCACCGGTGTCGGCCAAGCCTCTCAAAATGACCTTCTCGTTTTACGCTAGGAGCGAAAATCCAAAAGCCACTTTGTGGATTAGGATTGGGAACAACAAACCTGAAATTGTGCCTTTAAATACTGAATGGACACGGCATCACATCACTTTTGACTTGCCTCCGGAAGTTCCGACTTGTTGGGGAGCGAGAAGCATCCTGTTAATCCCGTCAAAAGATGCGCCGGTCTGGATAAACGGATTGCAGATGGAGGAAGGGGAGCAACCTACGGAATTCAGCGATGCCTCGGAACCCTCTGTTAAAAAAAAAGTAATTGATGATCCCGGCAATCTTATCAAGAACGGCAACGCCGAATATGGAGAAGCTGTTTTCTGGTCAGGTTTGGATAAGATGTCAAAGGGGGCGACTGGAGTCCGCAAGGAGACTGGTCATGGCGGCGAGTACGCCTTCGAATGGAAAGGGCAGTCATCTCAAATCAAGTCCGACCCTGTCGAGGTGGATACTGGAAAAACGTATGAGTTGAAAGGCTTTTTCAAGTCAGAAGGCGAGGTGAAAACTTCCATAATATTCGGACTTGTCATGTTCGATGCTGAAAAACGGAACATAATGTCCTGGAACATGCTCAGTGTCAAAGGGACAAAGACGGAGCTGGTCGCACCATGTTCACCCAGTGGCAATGTCTTGAAAGTCAAAGACGCGACGGCTTGGAAGCAGGGTGCGAATTACGCAGTCTCATTCGGCAAAGAGGAAAACACATTGAACTTCGATGTGTCGCCACTGGATGTCACAAGCGTTCAGAAAGAAGGCGATTATTGGAAAATCGTCCTGAAAAAACCGTGTGGCATGACCTTTCCCGCAGGAACATCTGTGGTTGAGAATACCGCCGGCAACAATGGTATTTTTCTTGAAGGCATGGTCAATGTTGCAGTTCCCGGCGAATGGACAGAACTCAATGGAACAGTCGGACCGAAACAATGGTGGCCGGGAACTAAATATATAAGCGTAACCGTCATCCCGAAATCCGATGGGAACAAGGGAATTCTGCTGATGGATGACATCTCTCTGAAAATAAATCCTTAACCACGGCCATACGAGACGATAAATATATCATTAAAATAATCCGCTTTCACCCAAATGTGTCAACAGATTCCCCAAATGTGCTATTCCCTTTATTCGATTGGCGTTCTATAATTTATATTGCATAGATTTTCTGTCGGAATTAAGGAGGATTTAATGTTGAAAGCCGGTTTTGCCGAAGTGGATATCACCCCTTTGCCGGGGATGTCGTGCACCAGTTTTGTCGAGCCACGGAACGACAAGGTCAAGACCCCTTTTTCGGTGACGGCCGCTGTTTTTTCCGATGGCGCAAAAAGTGTCGCGATGGTCGGTATTGACGGAATTGTCATACAAGGCCGGATTTATGAGGCGGCCCTTGCGCAAGTCAGGAAGCAAACCAGCTTGGACACCCTATTGTGCGCAGCCTCGCATACCCATTCCGGAGGACCTACGATCGACAATTGGGCTGGAGACGAGGAGATTTTTCAGAAAATAGAGGATCTTTCACCGGAAATCCGCGCCCTGGGTTTGCTGAGAAATGTCAGTATTGCCAGCTCCGATAATTCCGGAGATCAGGAAATGAACATCAAATATCTTAAAACCTTGGAGGACGCTATTGTCGATGCCGTCATCCAAGCCATGGGAAAACTGACTGAGGTTCGTTTCATACTAGGCAAAGCCATTGTCGAGGATGTCGGCTACAACCGCCGTATACGCATGAAAGACGGTTTCACCGTTACCCATCCCGGGGTGTTGAATCCTGACAGCGTTGATTACGCTGGTCCGGTCGACAAGGAACTGGTTGCCATGGCCGCTGTAAATAGTGAAGGTAAAGTTCTGGGCGTGGTCTTCAATTTCGCCTGTCACGCCACGGTTGACTGTGAAGGCGGTTTCTCCGCAGATTATCCCTACTATGCACGGGAAACGATCCGCAAGATGATCGGAGCCGAAACTGTTCCGGTGTTTCTCAACGGCTGTTGCGGTGATGTCACGCAGATAGACAATCTCAGCGGAAAACCTTGCCGCCGTGGCGGCGATTGGTCCAAGATTCTCGGGCAGCGAGTCGGTTTCGCCGCAGTGGATGCCATAGCCAGTGGAAAACCTGAATCTTTCGACTCATTGGAGATAAAAACTGAAAAATTGACTCTGACTTATCGTGAACCTTCACCGAAAGAATATGCTGCAGCGGTAGCAGAATCCAATAAACCACCGGGCATCGGATACAACAAGCGTTGGTGGGCGATGGGGAAAGTCATAATGAATTGGATAAGGAAATTCCGTCCGGACATCCCGTGCGAACTTAATGTCGTGAAAATCGGAAACCTGGTTATTTGCTCTACCCCTGCGGAGACTTTCTGCGCGACCGGGTTGGCCGTCAAGGCAGCTTCACCTTTTCCGTTTACCATGATGTCCGAACTGACCAACGGCTGGATCGGCTATCTGCCCACCGCCGATGTTTTCGGTCCAAACGGCGGCGGCTATGAAGGCGAATTCAAATTCGGCAGTTACCTGGAGGAAGCCGCAGAGGAGAAAATCCGGGCGAAATGTGTCGCGATGGTGACATCACTGAAACCTGAAAAAGAAGTGATCATCGAACAAGTCAAACCAGCCAAGGCCGGCGGCGGCTGGTGGAAATGGCGGAATGAAAAATATCTTGGAGAATGAAAACATGGACAATTCCGGATCTGTTGCGAAAAAGCTGAAAGGCCTGCGTGAAGAACTCGAATCGCAGATGCGAACGTTTGTGGGGTATCCCTGCAATACGGTCTTTGATTACTCTGAAATTTTCCCATTTCTCAATTACAGCATCAACAACGTTGGAGACCCCTTCGTTGGCAGCACCTACCGCGTAACCACCCGTGAAATCGAAGTTGAAGTCCTGCGTTTCTTTGCCGATATGACCCATGCCCCCAAAGAGAATTTCTGGGGTTATGTCACCAATGGCGGCACCGAGGGAAACTTGTACGGGCTGTTCCTGGCCCGCGAAACGCTGCCGGACGCCATCGCATATTATTCGGAGGACACCCATTACAGCGTCTCCAAAAACCTGCGTCTGCTAAATATGAAGAACATCATGATCCGGGCGCAGGAAAACGGGGAAATGGATTACGATGATCTGCGCGAGACATTGCGCCTGCACCGGGACTCACCGCCAATAATCTTCGTTACCATCGGAACCACCATGAAAGGGGCCGTGGACAACATCGGAGAGATCAGGAAAATCCTCAGGGAGTTCGCCATCCAGCGCCATTACATCCATGCGGACGCAGCCCTGAGCGGAATGATCCTGCCATTTGTAGATGATCCGCAGCCATTCGGTTTCAGCAGCGGCATTGACAGCATCTCCATCAGCGGACACAAGATGATCGGCGCGCCTATACCTTGCGGGATAGTGCTGGCCAATAAACGGAATGTCGACCGCATAGCCAGGTCTGTGGAATATGTCGGCGCACTGGATACAACACTGACCGGTTCGCGCAACGGCATCAGCCCTTTGATGCTCTGGTACGCGATTCAGAAACACGGTGTTTCCGGCTTCCGGGAAATGGTGTCTCAATGCCTCGAAAACGCCGAGTATGCGGTGAAGGTTTTTCGCGACAACGGCATCAATGCCTGGCGTAATAAAAACTCTGTAACCGTAGTCTTTCCAAAGCCGTCCGGCGCAGTGCTGGAAAAATGGCAGATTGCGGTGTCCGGACCGATTGCGCATATAATCACCATGCCGCATGTATCAAAATCCCAGATCAATGAACTTGTGCAGGACATGGTCGCTAATCCCGCGACCGAATGAAAAATCAAGAAACCTAGTAACTGGAGGAATTCCATGAAACAGATTACGGTAATCACCGAGGATCATCCCGGCGTTGTCGCCGACATAACCGCAATCATGGCAGCCAATAGCATCAACATTGAAACCATGGAGGCCCAGGCATTAGGCTCGCACGGAATCGTTATTTTCAGTGTTGACCATTATGACAAGGCGCTGCAAGCCTTGAGGAACACGAATTACAACGCGTTCTCCGAAGACGTTATAATCATCAAGCTGAAAGACGAGCCTGGAGCTCTGGCAAAAATAGCGGTGCGATTCAAAGAAGCCGGCATCAATATAAAAAGCCTGAGAATAGTAAAACGCGACAGGGAAAACTCCCTGGTTGCGATTTCCACGGAAAGAAAAGATACAGCAATGGAACTGATCAAGGATGTCCTGGTCTCCTGAGTTATAGCCATGAACACCCAATATCCAACACTCAATTTCCAATTGCCATCGGAAAATCTTAACTTGGACATTGGATATTCCGTGTTGGCTATTGGATATT
>CAZION010000095.1:0-25583 GCA_964540865.1 uncultured Victivallis sp. | reverse complement strand
ATTCGTAATTCGTAATTCGTAATTCGTAATTCGTAATTCGTAATTCGTAATTCGTTTACGGCGTCCTAAGTTCGTCAAGTATTCTCTTCACGATTTCATTGCTCGTGATTTCCTCTGCCTCAGCTTCGTATGTGAGGATAATCCTGTGCCTGAGAATATCGGGAATGATGTTTTTAACGTCCTGAGGCACTACATATGCGCGTCCGTCCATGAATGCAGATGCTTTTGCTGCAAGAGTCGCCATGATTGCAGCTCTGGGGGATGCCCCGTACTGTATGTAGTTTTTAAGATAGCCTAGTTTCGCCTCCGCCTGACGCGGGGAAAGCTCGCGGTGCTTGTCAGGACGAGTTGCTATGACTATGTCGAGTATGTAGTCAATGATCTTTTCATCGATGTAAACCTTGTCAACCCATTCCCTGGCCTTCTTGATGTCCTCTAGAGTCGCTACGGAAAGCGCATTGAGGTTCATGTCTGTATGGGCCATTCTGTTCACTATCGCTTTCTCCTCGTTCCTGGTTGGGTATTCTATTTCCAGCTTGAACATGAACCGGTCAACCTGGGCTTCAGGAAGCGCGTAAGTACCTTCGTGTTCTATGGGGTTCTGAGTGGCCATCACTAGAAACGGGCGAGGCATCGCATGTCTGATTCCGGCGATAGTGACTTGTTTTTCCTGCATGCACTCCAAGAGGGCGCTCTGTACTTTTGCAGGTGCTCGGTTGATTTCATCTGCGAGTACTATGTTTGCAAAGACCGGTCCTATTTTTACACTGAAAGTGTGAGTCTGCTGATTATAGATGTTAGTGCCTATCAGATCGGCTGGCAGAAGGTCAGGGGTGAACTGAATTCTAGAGAATGTGCCGTTCAATGACTGCGAGAGGGTTTTTACCGCCAGTGTCTTTGCAAGGCCTGGAAGTCCTTCAATCAGAATGTGCCCATCCGAGATCAACGCCAGAATAAGGCTGTTTATGAGTTTTTCCTGACCGACGATTATTCTTCCTATTTCGGTTTTAATGGGTTGAATGAAATGGGAAGCCTCGCGGATCCTGCCCTGTAGTTCCTGAAGTTCTTGCTGTTCCATGATATAAACTCCTTTTATAGGTTGCAGTATGTTTAGACAACATAAAAATAAAAAAGTTCAATTCTGTGTGAAGATGTGGATTCAATCAGTCGTAGTAAATGATTTTTGCATTGAAGACAGGACCCTCTTTACAAGTCCTGGCGTAACGCCAGCCATCGGTTCTCGTTTCATCTTTAACTTTCACAACACATGCATAGCAGGCGCCTATTCCGCAGCACATAAGATGGTCAAGGCTCAGCTCCCCGTCGAGGCCGTTTTGCAGGAGCATCTTCCCCATGGCCATAAGCATCCCATGTGGACCGCAACCATAGAATCTAGGATTTTTATAAGTCGGGTTTTTGATAATCCCATCAAGGAGTTTAGTGACGTATCCCTTCTCTCCTGTCGAACCATCTTCGGTGGCGAGAAGAACTTCAAAGCCTGTCTTCTTGAACTCATCTATTAAGATCAGATCCGATGAAGTCCTGGCACCCATCAGGATTTTGCCCGGGACCTGAGAGTTTTTTGCCAGGATATAAGTCGCAGCCGACCCATATCCTCCGGCAACAATTACGGGTATTTCATTCTTTTCAGGAATCGAAAATGGAATCCCCTGCGGCCCCATGATACTGCATTCATTTCCTGTCGGCAGGGTGGCAAGTACTGCAGTTCCTTCTCCTACGACTTTGTATATTACAGTAAGTTCGCCTTTCTTGTTGGCGTCGCAGATGCTGAAGGGCCTGCGGAGAATTCTGTCCCGCAGATTGCTGATTTGAACGTGAACGAACTGTCCAGGTCTTACCTTCGCGCATATACCCTTCGCAGAAAACACTATACGTCTATATGATTCTCCAATACATTCGTTTTTCAATATCCTGCAGTTTTCAAGCATGATTGCATCCTATATTTAATTTTTTCATTCGAATGAAAAAAATTAGAATTTTTCCCAGTGCAGCACTTCACGCAGTGGGCGTTTTGTGCATTCCTGAACTAATTCGTCAGTATAGCCGACTGCAATAAGACTTACAAGTTTAAATTCAGGAGGTACACCGAGAACTTTGGCAATGTCGCCTGTGTATGGTTTTTTGTCTCCTGCGACCCAGCATGAACCGAGCCCAATCGCCCTTGAGGCGAGCAGTATGTTTTCCGTGGCTGCGGAACCATCCTCCAGATAGTATTTTGTGTCTTTGCAGAAAACGCAGACACAGACAGGGGCCTCGGCGATGAATTTCCCGAATTCAGTGATGTCAGCTATCTTTTTACGTGTTTTGAGATCGGTGACAGCTATGAATTCACATGGTTGGACGTTTCGTGCCGTGGCTGCAAGCCTGCCACAGTCAATTAAGGTTTCAATATCCTTCTTCAAAACTGGATTGTTCAGGTATTTTCTGATGCTTCTGCGTTTTTTCAGAACTTCTATGGCATCCATAAGTTGTGCTCCTTTTGTAAATTCTGTCTCAGGATTTATCTCCATTTGTAAGGGCTTTCTAACAAAAGTGGATCCTCTGCTTTTCCCCCCGCACCCCTAGGAGTCGAGGATTTTAGAACGCTGGCTTTGAGATACATGTCCAGAATATTTGAATTGTCATCCCTGCTCAATAGATTGGGGCCGAAAAGGTTTGTATAGAAGTTGAGATTTGAACTCACCGCTCCTCCGATGTTTATCCTCCGGCCTTCCTGGACTGTCATCCTTGTGGAAATGTTTTCCACCCTTACCGCCTGTTTCTTGCCTTTCCCGTCTATATAGCTGACTTCTGGATATAACTCAACATCGATCAGTCCGTCATCACGAAGCCTTGGCAGCACCATGAGTTTCGACCCGACATCACGCATGACGAATCCAGGGATTGATGAAGGAATGATAATCGTGCTTCCGCCGCCGACAACCACCGTGGGAGGAAGGAATTTATAATTGTAAAGCCAGCTCGGATCTGAAATGGTCTTTCCGACAAAAAGACTTGCCGGATGACCGCTCATCGTAGTAATGGACTGTGAATTGTTCCTTATCCGTGTTCCATGCCTGTCTGTGGCATTGATGTCTATGCTTTTGGGTTTGACGACCTTCCCGTCATTGATTATAATCTGGTTGGGTTTGACACCTTTACCATAATTGACTTTAACGTCGAGATTCTCTTCGGTGTTTGAGCCGGTGTTCTGAAAATCAACGTCAATCCTGATGTTTGCAGCTGGAATATCCAGTCCTCCGATGATTTCCCTGACTTTTTCAATAACTTCCCTGTTGTCTACAACAAGTACGGAGTTTCGATTGACTTCATAGGTCATTACGCCTTTTTCAGAGAGAAGGGGGCGGCAGATTCTGTCAATAGTGTCGTAGTCAATGCTCTGCAAGGGGATGACTGCCGGAGAGACCTCTTTCCTCTTCAACTCGGCTATGGTTTCTTTTGTTATGACAATGGTTTTTGGCTTTTCCTGTTCCGCAGGGTGGTTGGCGGCTGACGCAGGTGCTGTGTTTTGCGCATAAAACATCTGAGCAGAAAACAAGATCAATAATATGGGTATGGCTGGTTTTATTTTCATGTGTCACCTCCGGATTAATATATATACGACGGAATCTAATTCAATGTTCACGCTATGGAGGACATAGAGGATAGTTTATTGAGGATTCTCCTCTTCGGCAAATAAATATGTCAAGATAAGCAATATTGCAGGTGTTGTATGAAGAATCAATCTGTCGAGGGTTGTAACCAGAAGCCATTCCATGGAGAATGGATAAATAATATATATTAGGACATAAAGGGATGTATGCAAAATAAACAAAATAAATAAAATCGCCACTGTTCTATTTCTCAGATGCTTCCAAGCTACTAAGATAAATGCAATAGTTGTTATCCAGAAAATGCCCCAGTTCTGAATATTGAAGTATTCCTTAAATAATTCCGGTATGATAGTTTTTAGCCTCACGATATTCTTCACAAAATCTGTAAGATTAATAATTGCAAGTGAGTTCTCATGTATTCTGGGAAGGCTTTGTGAAAAAACTAGCCATGGTGTGCAAGGGATTATTAAAACTAAAAAATAGGTGAGAACGCACTTAATGTTTTTGTTGGGGATTGAGTGAAAGACAATAAGGATTAAAATATTTATAAGGGCAAGGGGAAGGCCTTCGTTTTTTGTTAGAATGCATAATGAAGAATAAAATGCCGAAAGCATCAAGTCTTGTATGGTTTTCTTCTCTGTGAAGATAATTAGGTGAAATATTGAACCTGCGTAGAAAAAGGTTAAAGCCATATCCGCAGTTCCAGTTCCGCTCCATTTGACAAGAGTCGGGATGCTTGCAAATAATGCAGTTAAAAGCAATGACTTTTCCAAGTCAAGTTTTCTGCGGGCTGCTGAAAATATCAAGCCTATAAACAAGAGAAAGATAAATGGGTAAATGATTTTTCCGTAACTGTCATCGGCGGAGCCTAGTATCGAATATACGCCGCTGATCAGCATTGGGATAAGAAGCGGATAATCCAGATGGCTGTATCCTAAATTCGGATTATGAAAATAACTAGATACGAATCCCTCATAGAATAAAACTTTCGCCTTAAGCACCCATATCGCGTATGCGTCCCCATTGTAAACAGGCATTAATAAGGAATCCCCCATGACAACAAGAAACATGGCAATTATGATTGTTATTGAAAATAATGACAGGAAGTCCTTCTTGTTGAAAGTTAATTGAAAGGGATTCTGTTTCACCTGGGAAAATAGAATTGAAAAAAGAATAAGAAATATTCCTATTGTAAACATTGAATGAAAGGCAAGTCTTGTCGTCTGTGGCAAATGCCTGCGAGAAGGATCAGCTGCGTTTATTTCCTTGACTTCAGTAAGGATATCGCCGTCTTGGAGAATTTTATACTTTATTGAATAGTTGAATTTGTTTTCTTTAAGCCATCTGTCGTCTACTTTAATGGGATTAATGAGGAATTCGGTTCCCCTGTTTATAATAAGTGCAGGATTGCCGGTATGGATTTCTCCAGGATAGTATTTGTATACAGATCTATAGTATTTTAGGGGAACGAAATCCCAGGTGAAATTATCTTTTATATTGAAGTTCTCAAATTCAAGGAAAACCTTGCCTTCATCAAGATTTGACATCAATGAATCGACCAATGCGATTTTCTTAAGTTCGCTTGAACCGTCACCAAAAGCATTGTTGTAAATTTCCGAAGCGGCAGAGCCTTTGCGGAAATTAAAATAAAGATTTAAAATTATTCCCGATAGAAGGAATAATAATAATATTGTATTTCTATATTGTTTTCTTTTCATTTTATTTTATGTCTGCCTTGAGCAACACTACTTTTACTCTGTCACGATAACACCATTCCCTGTCTCTTTCGCATTCAATACGGAAAGATGATGGCTTAAGAAAGCAATCTTTATCGCTGTAAAAAGCTTCAAAAGTTGGAAGATCGTAAAGGAAAGGGGATAGAATCATCCCTTCCTGGGCCGTTGCCCTAATCAAACGAAATCTCCCCTCCTTGTTATTAACACCAACAGTTATAAATGTCGCTGCAGGTTTATACAGCACGCTGAAAAGTCTTCCGGCGAGACTTGGCAGTATTTCTATTTGCACAAGAATCATGCCTTTGCCTGGATCAGGTAATGATATTGCCTCATTGAAGCCTACGTTTAATTCACGCAGTTTTGAAAATTGCAGTTCAAGCGGATGCGGTCGTCGCGTTAGGATCAAGACGTTTTCAACATTTCCAACGGCCGAGAAATGTGTTTTTTGAGCTAAAAGTCCCATTGCATCTGTGCCTGTAGCATAGCGTCCGTCTATAGCCGGCATGGTTAAAAACAATATTGTTTTTGGCCCTGAGGGATTTTCAAGATAATCCTTGTTTCGACTAGACATCATTGAAGTGTTCGCAGCATATAATGTTAATGTTGGTCTAATCATTGAATGGTAGCCATAGGCTTCTGCTAAGCCTGAGTCGAAAGTGGAAGACTCCATGTTTCCGTCAAATTCGGGCAACGGGTAGTTTTGTTTTAATAATTGCATATGCATATATCTGGAGGTTTCAAAAGTCGAAGTTCCTTCTGTAATCAATTCAGGAATCCATTTTATTCTTTCTAATAATATATTTAATGTCGGCATCCCGCAGTTGGACAGCCCGCAAATGAATACAATAATTATTCCCAGAAAGCCATTAGCAACCAATGCCAAGCGCAACGTTTTATTGCCAGCAGATAGATTCCATAATAATGGAAGAATTAACGCACATAAAGTGCAGAACGAAAGGCATGCAGGTACTGTATGCTCCGCGTCTTGACGGACAAAACCATTTTGAAACATCACAAATAATGTGGCTGAAAGAACACTGGTTGGCCATATTGTACGCCAACCAAGCTGTTTCTTGACCGTCAGAAAGAAAGTTCCTGCAAGACCAAGACTGCCTAGCGCAAAGATAACATGCAATAATCCTAGTTTCGTACCTTTTCCATCCGCCATGCCATCCTTATAACCCGCAATCAGATCAGCAATGTTAAAGAAATAATCAAAGATGTTTCCAATTTTTTGGTTGGAGAATACCCAGAAGATTAATATGCTTAAAATAAAACCTGGAACAATCCACGGCGTCTTCTTTGATTTGATGATTTGATCGGCTGCAACAACAGCAACAGCCATTAAGATTAAAAGAATGAATGAACCTTTAACTAACACGAAGAGTCCAAGAACGAGAACAAATAGGGAAAGGTACGCGTGGGATGGGGGAGTTCTTCCAAGAAAATGTCGCAAGACAAACAGGTTTACTAAAATATATGGTATGAAGAGGACAGGGGACCATTCCGCAGCCGGACCCAAAATCGGCAATATAAGAATTATCACAATCCAAATTGCGGATGGGCGAGATAGTTTGACAGTGCTCTGCCAGAATTCCCAAAGGAATGCCACCATGATTCCATATAGGAAAATGTTGGCCAGAATCATGCTTGGATAGGTAGTAGCCCGATAGAAAGGAAGGCCGATGAATCCAAGGGGACCATAAGTGGAAATTATATCAGTTCCAAATTGCCAGCCTTCGCATACAGCCAAATGCATACAATATTCATAATAAAAGGTGTGAATGATTGGACACCAGGGCACAAACAAGATTAAGCCAGCAAGGATAACCAAGCCAAAGCCAACTTTTTTTACATTAATACACAGATCCCCTGGAGCATACCCCAATTTTTTTATGTAATGTTCTAGCAGTTCCAATATTTAACTCGGGTTAGAATATGTAATGATTTAGATGTTAAAGTAGAGCATGTAGTAAGTAAAGTAAAGACTGGCTGACATTCCATCTTATGTCAAGTTGTTAATCTGGCCAATAGAAGTAAAGACGGCAATAAGCCTTGTGTCGGAGCTTATATTTGCGAAATTCGCACGTCTTACGCCGGGGATCCAGATGATTTCCCCGTTTTCAGTGCAGACGAGCGGTGTCCCTTTTTTCCGTTCCGCAGTGAACTTCACTGATTCAAATAGTTTTTTCAGGTGTACCCTAGTAGCTTTGGCGAACGGAACCATGACGTCTCCATTTCGGCAGTTTCTTACGGTAAGTTCAGATGGTAGCAATTCAGCGTCAAAGTAAACAATATTCTCGCCGCGTATAAATTCTGGAATGACTCCGCCGGAAATAATTTTCGACTTAATGATTAAATCGCGCCAGCGTAATACCATTCCTGATTTCCATCCCCAGGACATCTGAGACTCCTTCTGGGATTTTTTCTCGCGTTTACAGAAGGAGGTGTTTTCTTTTTTTATACATAAAAAAAGTGATTTCCCGTGAAGCGGAAGCAGCACCGAACTCTTTCCTGAAAGCACCCTCTTCAATTCGGCGTTGAAGCGGATCATGAATTCGCCATCCGGTATAAAATCGGATTTGATTTTCTCTGAAATCCAGTACCTCATGAATCTTATTAAGATGGATGGATGCATGGCTTTGAGATATGCAGTATCGATAGATTTACTGTTTTTTACTGATTTGAATATTTCTGATGCTGCAGTTTCAATAAAATCGGCGTCCTGTTCAAGTGCATGTATTGATTTCAGGACAGATGCATCGGGATTCGGGAACTTCTCTGAAATCAGAGGGATAATCTTGTTTCTGAAGAAATTCCTTCGGTATTCATTTTCAGCATTGCTGCTGTCTACCCTCCAGTCATTTATTCCATTGTTTCTGAGGAAATCTTCAATTTCTTTTCGTTTGTATTGGAGTATAGGCCTGGCAAATGTGACATTCCCGATTTTCTGGATCTCCCTAAGTGAAGTGAGTCCGGAAACATTTGAACCACGTAGTAGCCTGAGAAAAACATTTTCAACTTTGTCATTGGCATTGTGAGCCAGAGCAACAAGTGATGATTTATTGCCGGCCAAAACCTCCCACTCCTTGAGTCTTAGTCTACGGGCGGCGGCCTCAGTGCTTTCGCCGGGATGTCTTGCGGCGTTGACGTTGAGACTGATCTTCATGAAGGCTATGTTGCGAAATTCGCAGAACTCTCTACACCAGTTTGCATCGGCGATGCTTTCTTTTCCGCGAATACCATGTTCGAAGTGGACAGCCTTCAGCTTGAATTTGCGGTTTTTGGCCTCCTCCGCAAGCAGAATGAGAAGGACGGTGGAATCTGCACCTCCGCTAAAGCCTGCAAAAATCTTTCTGGGGGCTAAACCTTTATTTCTTTCAAAAAAATCAGTTATGCTCAGCATCGTCTTCTTTTCCAGTTGATTTAATGTGATATTCCATTATTTTAATGTGACAATAATGGTTATTTATATTCTATGTTTTAAATATACTGCGATTTAAGATTTAATGAAAGAAAAACTTATTTCATATTACGGCTTTTCCAATCAACGTGAATTTCATGCTTTTTGCATAACCGGATGCCTGTTACTTTTTTTGACCGGATTCCTGCACTTTTTCCGCTTCGGAGAAGTCCCAGGCGGATTTTATGCTGATGAAGCTTCAATAGGATATAACGCATTTTGCATCGCGGAGACTGGGGCTGATGAATACGGGAGCAAATATCCTGTATTATTCAAATGTTTTGATAATTATCAAGATCCTGTTATGATCTATTCCATTGTGCCGCTGACAAAGATATTCGGGACTGAAAAGTGGGTGGTCAGGCTTCCGAGCGGACTCTTCCATATTCTCGCATCTATCGCTTTTTTTTTTCTTGCGTCCAAGTATGCACGTAACAGATGGATTTGTCTTGGCGGAGCCTTTGTTTTTTCAATACTGCCATGGGTATTTCCATTGAGCAGAAGTGGAATGGGGGGCTATACGCCTATGCTTTTTGGAATGGCCGCAGGCGGGTATTTCATCATGGATGCACTTGGAAGAAGAGCAATGATTTCGGCAGTTCTTGCAGGTTTTTTCTGGGCTTTTACCATGTATTCTCACCAAATTGGAAGACCTATGGGGGCTGTTCTTCTGATTTGTCTTGTTCTTTCCATGAATAAGTTGATTTTAGATCGTATTAAAGTCTTTGCTTTATTCTCTGCGGTATATGTCTTATGTATGTTGCCAATGATTATCAGTGTTTGGAATCATCCTGAGAGCATGACAAAAAGATTTTCCACCATGAGTGTCTGGACAGGCAGCGGTGGCGCTATGGAGACAATATCGAGGATATTTGAGAGATATCTTGAATACTTCAGTCCATCCTTCCTTTTTATATCAGGGGATCCGATCCTGAGGCATCATACAGGTGCATCAGGTGAGCTTTATATTTTCATGGTGCCTTTTATTATTGCAGGTATTTATATAATTATTAAAAATTTATCCCGAAATCCATATTTTAGATTTATTTTCATGGGGCTGATTGTTTATCCTGTTGCGGCGGTTGTTACCGTTGATCATTTTCATAGCACCAGGGCGCTGAACGGTTCTATTTTCTGGTGCTTGACTGCCGTGATAGGTGCTGCATATATATGGAGAATGCAGGAGCATAAAATAATCAGGTTGGCTTTTTTTTGTTTTATAGCCTTTTCTTCTCTAGAAGCAGCGTTATACATGAAAGATTATTTTGGTTCATATGTCCAGAAATCGAGGGCGGATTTTCTGTCACCTATCGTCGAGGCCTTCGATTACTCTTTTAAAAACCTAAAGCCAGGAGAGACGCTGTATGTTTCCGCATCGGTAATACCACAACGGGTAAACACCGAATTCAAGCCTTTCTGGTATTCACATCTTCTGTTTTTCGGCAAAGTTCCTCCGGCAATTTATCAGGCGAAGGGGATTCCTAAAGAATCTATATGCGCATATCAAGGACAGCCGTTGAGGAAGGGAATTCTTGTCAGGAGCAATATAGTTAGTTTCACTGATGAAGGAGGGCTTGTCCACTCACTCTTGAACGATGAACAGGTTCCTGGAAAAAGTACCTTGATCCGGCAATTTCCGATTATTGTAGGTAAGGAAGCTTTTTTAGAAGTATATTCGCTGAAATGAAATCCGAAGATTTAGCAGGAGGCAGGATGAAGTTAACTCACTTAGGGCAAGACAAAAAGGCAGAGATTGAATTTTTCAACAGCTTTTCTGGTCCGAGGGGATACGATGTGTTCGATGAGGAAAGCAAGAACAGACTAGTAAACGAATGCCTTAGAGTGCTTTCTTCAGTCAAAGAGCCAGAGTCGGGTGCACTTTTCGCAGATCTCGGATGCGGTTCGGGTGTGTTCACTAACATCATCAAGTGTAAGGGATTCCGAGTGATAGGCCTTGATTTGAGTCATAAGATTCTTGAGGCTGGAAAGAAGAGCTATGATTTAGATTTTATCAACGGCGATGTGGAGTCCCTGCCACTTAGTGACTCAAGCATTGACTTCATCCTGTTTAGCGGCATGTTGCATCATCTGCCTAACAAGGAACTGTGTGCATCCGAATCGTTCAGGGTTTTGAAACCGGGTGGCGTTTTCGTCGCCTTCGACCCGAACAAACAGAATCCGTTTATGTGGCTTTACAGAGATATCAGTTCTCCTCTCCACAGCCAGAAGGGCGTGACTAAGAACGAGTGTCCCATGAGTGCTATAGAAGTCCAAAAGATCTTTGGCCTTTATGGATTCAAACTGAAAATAGACTATCTGTCCGGACTTCATTATAAGGCCATTGCGAGTTCGATTCTCCGTCCCATTCTGCCTCTTTACAATTTCCTAGACGCGGTGATTTTCAGTTTCAAGTTCATGAGGAAGTACAGATCTTTCATAATCACCGTCGGGCAGAAGCCGGAATAAGGCTCGGAGTTAGAAACAATTTTTCCTAAGTTTTTATTATTTCAGATGTGGATGGCGTCCTAAAGAAATGAATAAAACTCCGAAAGTTGTGACGATTAGAAGCAAAGGAACAAGGCTCCATAGGCCTTTTAGTCCCATGAGCATTCCCATGTTCCAGGAAGTATATTCTTTGATTACGTCCCAGTCGGGATTTAGTCCTTGGTATTTTATCGGGCTCTTTAAAGTACTCAGATCTCCATTAATAAAATGTGCGTAGGTCCATCCGAATAAAGGATTTTTTGTTGTTTCCGCTGGCGTGGGGAAGTTTTGTTTTTTCTCCACCTCCGCGCTGTGTGCGAAATTCGCCCTGTCTATTGATGGATCGAGCGGAACCGTGCATTCTGTAGAAACCGATGCTATCGCAAGCATATTCAATATTGAGCATGAAGCTAGAATGATTGTCACATATCTCCATATTCGTCCATCAGGTATTTTTGAAAGCATTAAAATCCAGAATGGAATTGAGCATATCTGATATCTCATGTAGGTTGACGCTCCCCCATGCCAAGCGTTAAATGATGAATTAACAAGGATTATCAAGATGATAGAGCCTGCGCAGAGCCATAAGAGGCAATCTTTGCTACTTGATTTCAGCCAGAAGATGAAACCTACTATAGACATGATAAGCAGCGGCGTTGAAAGAAGCATGCCCCTTTCAAGACTGAAAAGAATCCTGAATAGCACATCGGATGAAACTTTCCCCAAAGAACCAAGAATTTTTTTATCCTCGGTGAAGAGGGGATTAGTTTCTGAAATTGATGATTTGATTATTGACCCGAAGCATGCGTATTGATAAGACATCAAGAGGAAGAGGGGAATTAGTCCTCCTGCGATATAGTGGAAAATCTTATTTCTCTCCGACATTAAAATGTAAATAAATATGGTAATCGCAAATATCCCTGAAAGATAGTCTGTTATTGTCGCGCAGCCTATCCAGAAACCAGATAGGAAATAATTTTTACTTTCACTATTCAAGATATTATACATGGAAAAGATAAGAAATGCAGCTGCAGTTGTGTGTCCCCACATCTGTATTGAATAAGGGAAAAGAGGCGTTGAGAAAATCAGGAATATGGAGTAAAGCAGGGATTTCTTTTCCGAGCAACCGAAGAATCCGGAGAAAATCCTAAAAATCAAGACTGCTGCGAAAGCCAATGGTACAATTGAAACAAATAAATTAATCAGATATGCATCGATGATTTCAACAAGAGGGTTGCCGCATTCTATCTGTAGCAGGTTCTGGGCATGAAATATTATAAAGTAAAATGGAATGCCAAGGAAATGTGTGCCAGGCGCCTTGTTGGAATAAAAATTGCCATTGTGAAAAGCCCAGTCGTCGGTATTGATGCCTCTCGTAGGTGAAACTATGAAGCGGTTGATCTTGAATGTGTTTGTTTCGGGGAACCCTGGTTCGACAAATGAATAAATGACATCGAGTCTGGAATTCTGACTTGCGCCACCATTAGCATAGAAATATCCGATGACAAATATGACAAAAAAGAAGAGAGTCCATTCAATTTTGTTTCTGAACTTAAACATGGAAATCAAACTTTGCATTGAAATTTAGCCCGATATTTTATTTGTTTTGCGACGAGTTTTTAGTCCGATTGCAAGCAGAATACAGCAAAACCCGATACTTGAAAGACTGACAATGGAGCCTGTTTTGAAAGAAGCCGGATCATATTCGAAACTTACGGTCTGCGCACCGGGTTCGACAATTGTCCCCATGAATGCGGCGTTCGCGAGGAGTACAGGTTTTTCTTTCCCATCCACGAAAACTTTCCATCCCTTGTCCCATGATTCATTCAATGTCAGAAGTCCTGGACGGACGACTTCTACTTTTAGGTCAATTCTGTTCCAGCCTTGACGGATTACAACCAGTTTTCCCGCAGGTTGCGATAAGTCAATTTCCTGTAGAGGGGCGGAAGCAGAAGATATTGATGAACAATAGTCAAGCCATTTTTGTATAGTAAGTTCCACGGTTGCGTTACGGGAAATATCATAGGAACTAGAATTTAAAATCAACTTCAATGCATCATCGAAATTCCCGCAAGTATAAACTTTGTTCAAATCAGCAACTATTGCTCTCGGCTGCCATGTGGAACGTTCTATCAAGGTCACGGTGCGCTTAGCATCGCCGAAGAAAATATCCCTGTTGTAATCTCCTCCGATGCATATCCTGACACTCAGAAGATCCAGAAGCCTTTCTCTTTTGGCTTCAGGCAGTTTGCTGTCGATAAGAAGCTTGTACAAGTTTTCAGAGCGCCACAGGTTCAACACTGCGCATTGTCCCCCGGTACGATAGTGTAGGTATGGGAGGCAGGTGTCGCCGGCAGAAGCCAGCTTAGACCATTTGACTACATCAGCGTCATGAGTTCCATATAATAATGTTCCAGAATATACGTAAACTGTGTGGGTACGCCAATTCGGATCTGTAAACAAGCTGTCAGATGCAGTTTTTGGGGTATAGTCATACGTGTCATCCGGCTCCATCAAGGGTTGGATGCTTTTTGTAACTAAGAAAAGATTGATGAATGCAGTAAGTATCATAATGCAGTTGAACAGTATTTTATGTGTGTTACCGAACCAGAAGAACAACAGAAAGGCAAGAGAACAGACGAATACCCACATGGAAGATAGGGTTAAGTCATTCTGAAGGCGGGGGAGATGCAGGGAGAGAGCTGTTTTGTCAAATTTGCCGTTTAGTGGGAAGAAATATTCTAGAAGGGCGGGAAAGTGGCGGAAGATTGCTGGCAATATCAGCAGTGAGAGTCCGATTCCAATCCAAAGCCAGAACTGCCATGGAGGATTGTTTTTTGCTCCATGCTTCTTGTCAATTGAAAAATCGATTAAGGCTTGGAAGCCAAGGCCTGATAGAATACTCAATCCTAGGGATACAAAAAACAGGAACTTTGAGGGCCATCGGAATTTATTGAAAAAAGGAGCATGATTGACAAGAAATTCATACACTGGGGTATTGTTGCCCAATGCCATGATGAAACCAAAGAACAGAACAACTGATGAGAAAATTATTACTATAAAATGCTTGGTGGCAACTTCATTGTTTTTGTCATATTTCCAAGACGACAGATTTCTGATGAATGTTAGGCAGGTAATCATTATTAAAGGCAGAATACCGATATAACAGGTGGCAACCCAGAATTCAAAGAGAGTATTACCCCCAAACCATTTATCCGGATAACCCGGGGTTCCGAAAAAAAACGGGGAGAGGAATGAAATGATATGCGACAATGGAAAAGAGGCGTTGCTCATGTCAGGATTAAAATTACCTTTACGGACGGAATTGCCGATAGTTTCATATGTTGGCAGGAATGCGGCCATTATGACTCCTAAAGCCAAAGCTCCGGCAATGATTGATGCGAGCATTGTTCGTATAGCTGAAAGACGGGTTTTTGATGAGATAAGGTGAGATATAATCAATATTGCGCATAGGATAAGCGTATAAAGGAAAATCTGGGGATATCCTGAAAAAAATTGCATCGACATTGCTGTGGCTAGGATGACAATTTCCGGAAGGCGAGAACGGATATTTTTGAACCATCCTTCTTCGGATTTCACAAACCCGTTAATCAACAGTTGAACAGACAACAACACCCATGGAGCCCAGGCGCAAGCGGAAAAGATGGGGAATTCCATTTGGGCAACCATATAGGTGCTGAATGAAAAAGAGATGCCGATGAAAACAGATGGGAACCAATCAAGTTTCCATTTACGAGCCAATACGTATAACCCGAAGGCGCTCAGAAAAAGATGGAAGCTTAAAATCAATTTCATTGACATGGAGGTATTCATGAAATAGAATAACCAGGTAAATGGATAGAAAAGCTCCGTGAGCATTAATGGCTGTCCAAAACGTGTGTATGAATTCCATAAAGGTATTTGTCTATCCCAGAATGCCATTCCGGCAAACTTATAAAAAGGTACGTTGCCCAGAAAAAAATCGCGCATGAATGGGATTTTGCCTGTGAGCCAGGATTCCCAGAAGAATATGAATGTAAATAGGCATAGCAGAGAGGCCGCGCCTATATGAGGATGCTTTCGAGAATAATTCTTTGATATATCTTCAGGTGATTTCATAAGAGATAAATAATAGTAGCTTATGGATTCATGTTGTGTAAAAAGTAATCCGGAGATAGAGAAGAATCAAGGATGTTTATCTATAATCGGAGGCTTTTCTACCACTCTTGCAGCCAGTGGAACTAAAAAACTTGTAGTATATAGAAAAACGTTGGGGAAGCTGTGGGATTAGCTATGTGGCAAGCGATTTCACACATTTGAAGAATGGCGGGAGTTCTATGGAAAGAACTGTAAATGTTAAAGAGCTTTTATTTTGAAAGTTTTTCTTTCAATGTCCAATGTTCTAGCAAAGACGACTCTTCCAGTTTATATAGGGAGTGGATTGTTTCGCCGAGACTTTTATATTCTTGCGTTTGGATTGAAATCGGACAAATAAGAAGGTGTTTTAAAGTTCCGGACTGGATGACTTTCTGCATGTCCGCATCTTGGCGGCGAAACATGAACCTCTCCTGTTCGGATGGCAGTAGATGCGACGGATGAAGTCCACTTTCAACATAAAAAACAGACTCCGCCGGGTGTATGATTAGCACGGAGTCGGGAGGTTCATTCCGGTATCCTGAAATCCAGTCAATCACATAAGAAACGGGCATTTTTATTGAATTAGATTCGGTTGTTGAAAACTCTCTTTGCAAAAAAATAATTTTATTTAGATACCATGGGGAATCCCATGCAAGTTTGACGGACAATGAAACGGCAAGAGCCATAAATGGCAGAGTTAAAAATCTTATTGCAGCGAGTTGCTTCGTAGAATTCGCAGACAGGCACCAGTCACAGGATAGGAAGCAACAGATAACGGCCGGCCAAACAACGGCTGTCAGAACACAATCGTGAGAGCGACCCTGATAATAGGAAAACAAACCCATGCCGATAATCGCAATATACAAGGCAAACATGCGTTTGCGGGAGGACTGAATCCCGTTTTGCAAAATGCACGGAAGGGTCAGAACCAATGTTGCCACATATACTCCGAGAACCGCCATCCATGGATGAGGGCTCAATGGCATCGGCAACATATTAAGTCCCCTCAAATAGAATATCCTTTGGCTCTCGAATAATTTCCCCAAGGAAATGCCGGACTTATCGCATGAGGACAGGACAACGCCGGCAACCACAACGCCAATGGCAAGCAACGTCACAACTGCAAGAAATAGGTAGAGCGCTGGGTTAAAGGCGCGGCGCTTCACTGTTTCAATGGTAGCTAGCAATAGGAAAAAACCTGTCCAGGCAATTACAGTTGTTATCCCTGAATCGAGATTCCAGAATACAAGGAAACCCAGCAGGAATGAGCATGGTGCAGCTATGTAAAGGCGGATATTTTCTTTTTCTGTGCGGAGGGTCAGATAGAGCATTAGGACGGATAAGGCCGGAACCAGAAAGCGGATGGGATAATACTGGAAGTATGGGTCCCAGTTGAGAAAGACTTGCCCCAAACTCCCTTGCAATGCACATAGTACTGGGATTAGCAGCAATTTGAGATATTGATTTTTTAAGTACCTAAAGACCGGCATTGCAATCGCAAGGACTCCAATCAGGTACAAAATTGTCATGACAAGCGAAAATGAGTAAATCGTAAGTCCGAGCAGATTGAAGGCGGGCTTCAAGTAAAGTGAGTAGAAACCGTACTGCGGCGCTCCGAAACTTGTAGAGTAGTTTCTCGTTTCGGCCAGAGAAATATAATACAATACTGGATTAATATGGTGCAATATGACATTATTGACGTGTTTTAACAGGATTTTCCAGTCAAAAATTCTATAGCTGACGGCAATTAACAAACAGCTTACTAATACGAGTGGTAGTATAAGCCCGAACCTCTTTCTGATTAAAGCGTCAAACCACTGAAACGGGGCTGTATGACCGTATGCATATAGAAACAGGAGAAGGCCGGTAACGACTGGGAGAATAATCGAAAATGAGCCCAATCCGCAAGAAATCATGTAATTCGGCCAGAATGCCCATGAGTTAACCCAGGCAGCCATAAATATCGCGACGAGGAGGTATCCCCATTTCCCGAAGAACAAGGAAGACCCCAGGGAGGGAGACAATTTCTTGACTGCCAAATGAGCGATAAGGGCAATGGCGGGGGAAAGAAATACCATGATTTGAAAGACCATTCTTTCTGTCGGCTCTGGAAGAATATATTTTACCGCAAATTCCGAAAAGTCAGAGAGGTCTAATGGGGATGTCAATTGGAAGAAGTGATTTATGATTAAGGCAAGCAAACACGACAACCCCGCAATCATTGCAATTGCCAGGGCGGAACTCAGAAGAACTTGACGACATTCAGCACCGGATGATTTCAAATGTGTTTGATTCATATTTTAATCATTGTTGGGTCAAATTCCCCGACCCTTGGGTCGGCTTTGATTTTCTTTTGTTATAAAGAATCTCCGGCCCGCCGCGAGGCGAGGAGGGCGTCCGTAATACCCCGCTGCTTGCGCGGGGATAGGATGGCCGTCAGGAGATTCTTTATTCAGGCAAGCATTTTTAAAATTAGAAAAGTCTTAGTGATTCCTCTTTTAGGGAAGCAATCATTTCACGCATCATTTCTTCGGTCAATCCCGGGTAGACCCCGAGGAAAAGGCCCCCTAGTGCAACTTTTTCTGTATTGGTCAGTCTGTTTACGACACGGTGTTTGACGTTTTCATATGCAGGTTGCCATAGCATATTGCCGGCGAAAAGACGACGATGTCCTATCTTTCTTGTTTCCAGGGTGCGGCAAAGTCCTGTTAAGCGTTCATGATCAGGATTCTTCATGACTATCATAAATCCAAACCAGCTTGGATCGCTTTTGGGAGTAGGCTCCATGAAGATCCATTTGTCTTCAAGGTCTACAAGTCCGTCCCGTAAAAAACGCCAGTTGCGCTTTCGCGCTTCAATAAAAGACGGCAGCTTCCTCAACTGTTCCCGTCCGATCGCAGCCTGAATATCAGTCGGTTTCATATTGTATCCGATGTGGCTGTAAACATATTTGTGGTCATACCCATACGGTAACTTGCCAAATTGCCGTGTGAAGCGTCTTTTGCATGTGTTGTCTTGCCCGGAAGCGCAGTCACAGTCGCGCCCCCAGTCACGGAAGCTTTCTACAATGGATTTCAGCTTGCTGTTATTTGTATAGACCGCACCGCCTTCTCCCATGGTGATGTGGTGTGGCGGATAAAAACTTGAAGTGCCGATGTCACCAAATGTACCTGTGAAATGGGTATTGTATTTAGAACCGAGAGCATCGCAATTGTCTTCAATCAGCCAAAGATCATGTTTATTGCAGAATTCTTTCACCTTTCCAATATCAAAAGGATTTCCCAGTGTATGCGCTAACATAACAGCCTTGGTCCGACTGCTAAGGGCGTCTTCAATCTGAGAACAATCAATATTAAATGAGGGGATATCAATATCCACGAAGACTGGCACGCACCCATATTGGACAATTGGATTTACTGTTGTAGGAAACCCGGCGGCTACAGTGATAACTTCATCGCCCGGACGGATGCGATTTTCAAGTTTAGGACTTGTAAGAGCTGCAAAAGCCAGCAGATTGGCACTGGAGCCTGAATTGACAAGACAAACATGCTTGATTCCCAGATAAGAAGCAAATTCCTTTTCAAAAGCTGCTCCTTCCTTTCCGAGTGTGAGCCAGAAATCCAAACTTGCGCTTACCGCAGCCTTCAATTCCTTATCATCAAAAGTTCTGCCACCGTAGCTTATTCCTGTTTTGCCTGGAATGAAGTTTGCTCCGGAATTGGCGTGGACAAGCCTATAGTATTCCTCCACCTTGGCCAGAATATCATTTCGTAAAATTTCAGATTTAGACATAATTTAAAATAATAGTTGAAGAACGTTACAACCGTTTAAGCCGTTAAAGTGGTGCCGCTGTTCTAACGTGTAACGATTTCAACGTTTTTAACGCTTCCTTCTCATATTCCTTTATATCCGCTTCGGTATTTATTATCCCATTCTCATAATAATTACTATACCATCTGGCCGTAGTTTCCAATGTCTTGCGGGCATCCCATTTGGGAGTCCAGTTTAGTCTCATTTTTGCTTTGGAGGAATCGATTTTAAGAAACCTTGCCTCATGTACATTTTCTGTGCTCTTATATATTGAATAGTCTATTTTCTCCCAAAAGCGACTGATCTTTTTTACTACTTCCTCGACGGACATGGAATTTTCATTTATGGGCCCGAAGTTCCAAGCGTCTGCAAATGACTTATCTCCCTCGAGTAACTTTTGTCCAAGAGTAATATATCCTGAAAGAGGTTCGAGAACGTGTTGCCATGGGCGTATGGAATTCGGATTACGGATGTCTACGGGTTTGCCAAGGCTTGCGGCTTTCATGATGTCTGGAATCAGGCGATCTGAAGCCCAGTCGCCACCACCTATTACATTCCCAGCCCTGCAGCTTGAGAGGAGGACATTATGCTTACTGCCATACGAGTCGTTGTTGAAATAAGAATTACGGTAGCATTTAGTCAGCAGCTCTGAACATCCTTTAGAAGCACTGTATGGATCATGTCCTCCCATTGGATCTTTTTCGAGATAGCCTCTCTTCAACTCACGGTTCTCATAGCATTTATCACTGGTAACATTTATAATAGCTTTTACAGACGGGGTTTTCCTTGAGGCCTCGAACACAGTTAACGTGCCCATTACATTGGTCGAGAATGTTTCAACTGGTTGTTCATATGACAGTCTTACCAAGGGCTGGGCCGCAAGATGGAAGACTATTTCCGGTTTTGAGGCATGCATTGAAGTTTTAAGCTTATCCAGATCGCGAATATCTCCAGTTGTTGAATCAATGTCGAGTTTTAAAAGGCTATAGTGATTAGGTTCTGTTGGGGCGCCTAGGGAATATCCATATACGTCGGCACCCATTTTTTTCAGCCAGAATGCCAGCCAGGATCCCTTGAAGCCGGTGTGCCCGGTGATTAGGACGCGTCTGTTTTTCCAAAATAGCTTCATTGTTTTATAGACTGTTAGACTGTAGGCTAGTATGTTTTTGTGTCATTATTCTTGCGTAGGGATTTTATTAGAGAACTGAGAACTTTTTCAGTCTCGATAATTATTGCCTCGCATTCCAAAAAATCTATATTGCCGACATATGTCAGACGTTTCGATAAAGTAAGCTGGTAATGGAGTTCACGCAATGATGCGAATGAAATCTCAAGGAACCTGAGATATTCGGTCTGGCTTTCCCGGGCGCATCCTTCAACAATATTTGAAGGTATTGAAACTGCAGCCCTTCTCATCTGTGAAATTAATCCATAGATTTCCTCTTTCGGGAATTGAATAGTGATTTTATAAATCAAAACAACAAGTTCATCAGCCAATTCAAATGCTCTAAGTTTTGTATGGTCGCGCACAATTTCTCCTTATTCTTATCATCCTATTGGCTCTATTAGCCTACAGCCTATCGGCCTATTCACCACACCTTCCAAGGAGCCTTCCCTTGCTTCCATAATTCTTCAAGGTGAACTTTATCTCTCATTGTGTCCATAGGACGCCAGAAACCTTTATGAGAATAGGCAGCAAGCTGTTTTTCAGCTGCCAGCCTGGATAATGGTTCCTGTTCCCATGTTGTAGAATCGTCTTTTATGTAATCAATCACTTTGGGTTGCAGCACAAAAAACCCCCCATTGATCCAGTTGCCGTCGCCTTCAGGTTTTTCTGTGAAATTCCTGACGAGATTTCCAGATAGATCCAGTATGCCGTAGCGCCCTGGTGTTTGGACAGCGGTAACGCAGCCAAGTTTGTTTTGTTTTTTTGCAAAAGCAAGAAGCTCCTTGATGTTTATATCTCCTACGCTGTCCCCGTAAGTGAACAGAAACGGTTTATTATCTAGATATTTTGCAATCCGCTTTAAGCGCCCGCCTGTAGCCGTCATTTCACCGGTGTCTATTAGTGTGACTTTCCATGGTTCCGAATGCTTATGATGGACTTTCATACTGTTGTCTTTCATGTCAAATGTGACATCGGACATGTGAAGGAAATAATTTGCAAAATACTCCTTGATCATATATCCCTTATAGCCGCAGCAGATAATGAATTCGTTTATATCGTAAAACGACAGGAGTTTCATTATATGCCATAGAATTGGCTTATTTCCAACGCTGACCAAGGGCTTGGGGATAGTTGTTGTTTCCTCCATTAACCTGGTCCCGTATCCACCAGCGAGAATTACTGCTTTCATTTTTATGTCCTATATTTTTTTTAACCACGAACAATACGAAAAGAGAAAATACTACTTAACGAGTAATTAATACTAATATAATACACACCCGTCCCATAGCGGACGGGGAGACTGTAGGCTAATAGGCTGTAGGTAAATAGGTTGCAATCCAAAAGAGTGGATTTAAAAATGCAAAATGACTTGTGTCAAAACCTAACAGCCTTCAGTCTATACAGCTATCAACCTTGGCATCCTGTGGGATGCATGTGAATATAATACTAACAAAAATATTTGCTGTGAATTTGATCTTGCAGCAAAAACAAATTCACAGCAAGGATTGCATTTAATTCTTGTCAATGGAATCAGTGGTTTGCTCTTTTCCTAAATGAGAAATTACGATGTCCAATGAAACTCACCGATATGCAGGCTATTGTCGCAACCGCCTGTGCTAAGTATACGTTCAATATTAAAAACTCAACGAAGAGTGGAAGAAGAATCAGTCCGAGTATCATTGATAATCCGTAAACGACATAGAACCTCAAGTACTCTGACAAGTAATTCCCTTTGGTTTTGAATACGAAAATCTTGTATCCCGCATATGCCATGGTGATGGCAATGATGTTGCTGATTATTGCAATGATGATATAATGGATTTTTGCGGACAGCATGAAATACAGGAAAGCAAAAACACAGTATCCGAACACCGTATTCCATCCACCGACGAGCATATATCGTATAACTTGGCTGTCAGGAATCAATTTCATTTTGTTTCAGGAAGGAAGTTAATCCTTTCCTTTTCGACAACCAGTGGACGCTTAAGTACCTGAGTGTAAATGGCCCCAACATATTCTCCAACAATACCTAGAAATATCAACTGTATTGAGCCTAGGAAAAACATGCCAATAACGAGTGGCGCCATTCCAAGCTGGAATTCATTCCAGTAAAACAACTTATATATAAGGTAGCTGATTGCGACCAGCATGCTTAGGGCAGCCATGCAGAATCCTGCAAATGTCGCCAATCGAAGTGGGATTTTGGAATGGTTGGTAATTCCGAGCATGGCGTTATCATAAAGAGTATAGAAATTGTTTTTTGTGAAACCGCGTTTCCTCGCAGGTTGCTTGTATGGGATTTCGGCACGTTCAAAACCGAGTTCGCATATCAGGCCTCGGAAATAAGGATATGGGTCATCGAGCTTGCGTAACGCATCAAAAACCTGCCGATCATAAATTCCATAGCCAGCGGTGTTCTTAACTAGGGGAACATCTGACAGCAATCCGATTAAGAAATAATAGAATCGTCTTACAGCATAAAATAGGAACATCTCCTCACTTTCAGTTTTTACTCCCAGGACAATCTTGTATCCCTCTTTCCATTTTTCAACGAATTTAAGTATCATCTCGGGCGGGTCTTGCAAGTCGGACATCAAGGGAATTACAGCATCTCCTTTTGCCTGCAAATATGCATAATAAGGAGAACGGATATGACCGAAGTTTCGCACATTAAGAATAACTTTAATATGCTTGTCCTCTGAGGCTAATCGCCGCAGTATTTCCTGGGAGCCGTCAGTTGAAGCATTATCAATGATAATATGTTCATACTCGAATTCCTTAAGACATAAAACATTTTCCCGAACCCTACGGCAGAGTTCTTCAAGGTTATCTTTTTCATTGTAGCAAGGCGATACAACAGATATTAAAGGCATTGGTTGTGCTCCTGAAAAAAAGAGTGATATGAGAATTTATTTTGAGTTTCGTAAAACATATTTTGATTCCATTGTTATTGTGTCTAAGGAATTGAACACGGGTTTGTAGCCGATTATTGACGCATTTTTATTGACCGAATAATAAAGGCGTTTTGCCCCAGTCGGACTTGTTTGGGGCAATAATTTGCTGATTTTATATTTCAGTCCATATTTCGAGGAAAAGTAGTCCAAGATCTTGAACTTATCCACCGGCTTAGTGCTGGCAACGTCTAGCACGGTATTTAGCTTTCTAGCTTTAATGCAAAGTTTTATCATTGAGAAAAAATCTTTATGATGCAAATAGTCTCGTATGATGTTTTCCCCACTGGTTTCAAACGTTTTCCCTTTTTGGATGGCGGTGAGCATATCTGTAATAAAATAACCTTCGGAAAGATCAGCAAATCTGCTAAAATAGGAGAAAATCCTCAAGTCCACTATATTCAGTCCTGTAAAAGCTCTGTGCTTAGCCTCTGAATTCAATCTAGTTATCGCATAATAGTCTTCAACGGAAAGATGATTAACCTTAATTCCGTTAATCGAGTTGTCATTTGCTGGTGTGGAAAAGTTACTGCCATAAACAGCTCCGCTACTCATGCAGATGTAAAGAGCATTCGGACGATAGTTGCGAAGATATTCTATTGCCAGATTATCATATTCTTCGGTGATTGTAAAATAATCAGTATATACGTTTGGGTTTTTTCTTAAGGTTCCAGCCCCAACGCAATTTATTATTATGTCGGTGGAAGATTTCTTGAAATTCCTATAGCCTTTGTGAACGAAGCATTTCTTCTGCGCTTGTCTGCTTATGCTATTAATAAAACTCTGAACTTTATCCGGGTTCCTGGTATACAGGTGAAGTTCATAATTTCCATTTCTGAGAAAATTCCAAATCAGACCTTTGGCAATATGCGATGAAGATCCAAATAATGCTGTTTTAAGTTGCTTCATCTCAATTCCAATATAGTTTCTTAAGACGTTCGGTATCATTATTTAATACATCTTCGGGGAACAGCCTATACTTGAAGATAGTGCAGTTTTTGCATACTTCACAAAGATTCTTGGAGCCATCCAACATCTTACGTCGGAAAACCTGGAAAGGCTGGCCATTCCATATATCGGAAACTGAGTTAGTGTTACAATTACCCATTATTTCCGGATATTCAAAAGAATAGCATGGAACTACTTTTCCATCAGGATTAATTTGCATTGTGAAGAAAGGTTGTGGACATATCTGGACATCAGATAAGGGTAGCCCAAACTGAGTAAGAGACATCTGCTTGTCTTTTATCACCTTTTCATAATCAATGCCTGAATGTATTGGAACAGTATGTTCAATTGCCATTGTGTCACATATGTTTCCAAAGATATCATAGAATTTCTGCTCGTCTTCTTTCCCATCCAATGCAGTATCGACAATTTTAACGTACATCTGCGTGTTTTTCTTGTTTTCATAGAAATAGCGCAGGTTACTGATAAAATTATCAAAATTTATATTTGCCCCGCATACCTCCTTATATTTTTTCTCCGATGTTCCCTGTATTGATACAACCAATCTCGTGAGACCGGCTGAAATCAGGGAATCTGATAATTTCGGAGTCAAAAGCGAAGCGTTAGTCAGGATTTCCACAGTATTGGCTACTTCTCTTGAGACAGAATATTGAACCATGCCGGCAATGTTCTTATGTAGAAGCGGTTCTCCAATTCCTACATAACGCAGCACCTTTATTTTCTCCGGGAAATTCTTCATGTCGTCAATACATTTCTTTAGAAGACTATGATTCATGACGCTCTTGTCTGAGATAAAGCCGCGTTTTTCCTTGTCAATTGAGAAGATGCAATAAGAGCATTTGAAATTGCATGCGTATACAGGAAATATCTGTATTATGAAAGGTGTGTTTAGCGGTAGAACTTCTGCAAGTCTTGTTCTTTTTCCGCCTGGGGCCTGACCCGTTAGAATTTTAGCCTTCAATTTATCACCACGTTTTAGCTGCGATTAAATATATCTTCTATACATTTCGTGAACATGCAAGAGGTTTTTAGGACAGCTATCATGCCACATTAGAAAGCCGGGACTATCTGGAGAAAGACCTTTATTCCCTGGGATGAATTTGCCACTTAAAAAGCACTTGTACAGAATAGAAATGAAATGACTTCTGTCATTCCGTTCATTATGAATTAGTTGATTTAAGGCTATTGGGGTTGTGTCGAAGCTGAGCTCCGTCCCTATTTCATTTTCTGCAACTTTTCTCAACCTTGTTT
>CAZION010000094.1:0-25670 GCA_964540865.1 uncultured Victivallis sp. | reverse complement strand
TTCCAATTTTCTGGTGAGGAAGATCAGCAAGGACGAACACGGGATCTGGTGATTGCGTAAAATCGGGAGAACCATGATATGATAAAGATGACATTCGGTGAAAAGATATTCAACCTGGTCAACATGGCCTTGCTCGTCGCGCTCGGCTTTTCAACCCTATACCCGCTCCTCTACACATTGAGTCTTTCTCTGAGTACTCCTGCTGAAGCTGCACGCGGCGGACTGCACCTCTGGCCTGGGGATATCAGTATTTCGGCATATAAGATTGTCTTTTCATCGCCATTTCTGGCGATAGGATACGCAAATACCGTCTTTCGTACCGTTGTCGGTACAGTGCTGACCCTCATATTCACCTGCATGTGCGCATATCCCCTGGCCAACAAGGAACTGCCGCACAGAAAAGTCATTGTCTTCCTGATAGTCTTCACAATGCTGTTCAGTGGCGGACTCATCCCGAGTTTTCTTCTCATCAAGAACCTCGGTATGCTCAATACCCTGGCGGTGTACATACTCCCCATGTTAATCACGGCATTCAATGTCATCCTCGTCAAAAACTTCTTCGAGTCAATTCCTGAAAGCTTCAGGGAAAGCGCATATATGGATGGCGCCAATGATTTCCAGATCCTGTTCAAAATCTATATCCCCCTTTCCAAGCCGGTGCTTGCGACAGTCGCACTGATAACCGCAATCGCCCACTGGAACTCATGGTTTGACGCGCTGATATATGTAAATGACGAGAATAAACAGGTCATGATGAGTTTTCTAAGGAGGATCATCGTCGAAGGTAACACCGCCATGATGTCGCAGCAGCAGATGTCGGAGTCGATGCTCTCATTCACCCCTGAAACCATCAAGGCGGCAATAGTCATAGTCACAATTCTTCCGATATTATGCTTTTATCCGTTACTCCAGAAATACCTGATTAAAGGGATCATGCTAGGGGGAGTAAAGGAATAATTGTCCCGGTGCCTGTGATGCACAACTGGTGCGGTGCACTCTCAGGTGTCGCCAAACCCGACGTTGATGATAGTAGCCTGAGGTAATTTCAAAATTAGGAATTCAGGAGTCAGAAGACAGTAGACAGAATTGAATTTGAACTCAAATTAGGATTTATTCTGAATCCTGACTTCTGTCCGCCACGGCGGACTGACTACTTTTGAAATTGGCTCGCCTATATGACAAAATAAATGAGGTAGATTTTAAATGGAAAAATCAAATAAAAAGAACATTGTCTTCACCGGTTCCGCCGGTTTTCTGGGGCGCGGGATAATCAGGGCGTTCGAAAAGGATTTCAATCTGCGTCTTGTGGATGTCTCCGATTTCGAAACACCCCATGAGAAAAAGATAGGGGATGTCTATGATCCGGAATTTTGTCTCCGAGCTTTATCGGGAATGGATTATCTGGTCATCGCACACATGTATCCCAGGCGGCTTGGTTATGAAAATCCTTTCGGGCCATACAATGCAAATGTCACCGGAACTGCCAATCTGCTCTATGCAGCCCATAAGAACGGAATCAAAAGGGTCTGCCTGATATCCAGTGTATCTGCCATTATGGGAAGACCTGGAGGGGGACCGCCTACTCCCGAGACGAGGCCGGAGGCGGCAGACGTATATTCCGCCACAAAGGCGTGCCAGGAGATAACGGCAGAGGCGTTCCACCGTGAGTTCGGGCTAGAAATCGCCGTCATGCGCATAGGATATGTCGTTGACCTGAATGAAAAGGTTGACAAGTACGGAACCAGGGTCTCCGACTGCAAGGGGTCGATAATCGATCCCCGGGACTGCGGGGATGCGGTCCGCTGTGCCCTTGAATTGCCGAAACTGTCATGCCAGGTGTTTTACGTATACAGCCTCTGCACACAGGAAAATGGTCCCGAGGGATTTGCCACATATAAGGCATTGAATTGGCATCCGAGGTGTGCAAATCAAGGGAAGGTCGCCTCAACAGGAATAATCTCAAATTGATAAGGTGCATATGATAATTTTTGCAGCTGACAACCATTATGATTCACACCCTGGGAGAAATATTTATAATGGTCTGAAAGACAGTTACAATGACATTATATTTTCCGAGGACGACTGGTCGGTGTTTGTAAAAAACGATCTGAAAGGCAAATGCAGCCTTCTCATCCTCAACATGATTGCCGCAACTTGTAAGATAGATCCGCCTAATGAGCAGGCTGAGAAAAATATTAAGGCCTACTGCGAAAAAGGAGGAAACATCCTTCTCATCCACGGATCAAGCGCGGCTTTCTGGCACTGGGACTGGTGGAGGCCAATCGTGGGACACCGCTGGGTCAGGGGAAATGATCCCGATGGCATTGTTACATCCGCCCATCCTGTCAAACCTTATAAGGTTTTAATTTCAAAATCAAGGCATCCCCTTTGTGCGAAACTCGCAGAATTGGATCTGCCCGAGGATGAAATGTACATAAATCTGGAACAGGTCTGTCCGGCAATCTCTATCATGGAGACAAAAACAGACGAAGGAACATTTGTCCAGTGCTATGAGACAATCACTCCATGGGGCGGAAAAATCATCGGGTTCATACCAGGACACAAGCCGATAATCACTGAGAGTAAAGTTTACTTGAATAACATAAAGATAATAATCGATTATCTCATGAGCTGATTGATGCCGGAGGAGACTGTCTGCATCCGCTCCAGGTGAAAGGGAACAAAAGGATCTGGCAATGCTCAGATCCAGTTTCCGTTTTGAAGATGTATTAAAAGCTGTGGCTTCCGCTTTCAATATTGGCGAGAAGGACATCATAAGGAGAAGGTCAAAACACAGAAAAGCCAGGACGACTCTGATGTACTGTGCCGACAAATACTGCAGAGGCGGCACATCACTCTCCGAGATAGCATCAATATTGTCAATTGGACATAGCGGGCTATCAAGGAGCAAAAGGCGTTTGATAGAGGCGAAGGGGAAAGATATTGAAATTAGCAGGGCGTTAAAAAAGATGCCAGCCTAATTTAAGGCTAAGGAATTTATTTATCATGCAACAGCAGGAATTTGGAGTGCTGAAGCGCAGCTTCAGCTTTGTCAGGCGAAATTTATTTCGCCGTATTAAGACCGGTAAGCTATTGCTTGCCGGAAGAAAAGCGGAAGCATTGCTTCCGCACTCCAAAGACGCTTCGCGTCATAGGAGCCCAGGATTGTAAGTATGAACTGTTAGTGAAACGTAGGGCAGCTCTCGATGAGAGCGCCATCTTCCTATTTCCAGTCTCGCCGAGACTTGGCCTACCGAAGACATCTACAAGAGTTAAGCCATTAATTATGGCTTGCCGCCAGGCTTAGCCGGGGTTGGGGAAATCTTACACTCTGATTTATTTACTTCAGTCCTTATGGTGATTATCGGCCTATCTGTACATTTTGCTTTATTTATGGATCTGGTAATTCAGTTACAAAAGCTCTATTTTCAAGAAATTTAATTATGACAATAGTTTTTTCATGCGTTCAGCAAAGAGTTTGCTGATTTCATCCTGCTTGTCAACAGGAAGGAATGAGCGGGCAAGAGCTTCTGAAAGGCTCTTCTCCCCACTGGAAACAATGCGTTTTATCGCATTGCGGATCTGCATATCGGTCAGCTTTATGGTCTGTCCGAATATTTCAAAGTCATGACGGAGGATCTTATCTTTCCTACCATTGAGCGTAAGGGCGAATTCTTCCTTATCCTCTGGCAGGATGATTTGTGAAGGCACCAGGTCATATGCCGGAGCAAGCTGATAGCTGCCGTTCCCCTGGCGTATCAGGGAGAAGTTCTTGAGATGCATATCCGAATTGCCGGTCAGATAGCAGAACAGCGCTAGCTCTAAGAACCGTATCGCATCAAGTCCCGGCGTTGAAGAAAACTTGCGGAGCGCCTTGCCAACTTGTTCCATGGAACCCCGATACTTCTGCTCGGTCAATTTATTTGTCAGCTGGCAAAAGTCTTCCATATGGAGAGGACCCTCTTTCGTGCGATCCATGCGCCGGGCGATGAAGGATAGCTCCCCGGATTTGAGGGCAATGAGGCCAAAGTCTTCAGTTTCTATGTCCACAAGACTGGCAAAGGTCATGCAGAAGTGTTCCGCTTCTGGGAGAAAAGGATACTTCTCACTGGGAGGCTTCAGGATATAATCCCCCTCGAGTCCGACAAGTGTCAGACGGTCAGCGCGCAATCTATGATCTTTTTCCAAATGAACGGAAAGTTTCGGCTGGACTCCAGGCACGGAGATCCGTTGCTGGATAATCTGCGTTGCCATCTGATTAAGTTCCTGCCACGAATAATCCATGATAGGAGCTTTGCCTGAATGAAAAAGAGCTTTGAGGCAGCGTCCATGGTAGCTGCCTTCATCCGGCGTGGTATCTTTTCCGCAGCATAGGCAACGGTTCATGATTCCACCCCTTTGGAAATTTCATATATGCCGGCAGCTCCGATGCAATCCTTACAACAGGCAAGCAGAAGCCCCATGCGGTCGCGGGGATCAATTTTCCAGTTCTTCTCGGCTATTTCAAGCAGCCAGCCCTCCGGAATCAGTCCATCAAAAAACGGGAAAAGAACGCGATTGAAAAAAGGCTCGGACTGCAACGGCAGCAACCGGCTGACCGGTATTGCGTCGGGAGCCTTTAAATATTCTGTAGAATATTGAAACGTATATCCGGTTTCATCCTCTGTAAGGAATCCTGCTACTTTTCCGAAAAGACGAACTTCCGCTTTCCTAGCCATTATTATTCCCCTTCCAGATCCGGATGCTTCGGAACCGGCTCAAGACAGTGCCCAAAGAGCTCCAAAACAATATTGACTTTGTCTAGGCGCAAAGTGGCTTTACCTGATTCAATTTCGCGGACAAAGCGCAAACCTACCCCGGCGCGATCCGCCAATTCACGCTGAGTCAGATGATGCTGTTTTCTTTGTTTTTTTATAAAATCAGACAATGCCATATTTATACCCTTTCGGGATTATTTAGTTCATTGAGTCATTAATTACACCCTAACGGGTATAATATTCTTTGCTAATTCATATATTATACCCTTTCGGGTACGATTGCAAGCAAATATTAAGTTATTCATTAATTTTAGAAATATGATACTGTTCTTTGGAAATCTTTTTTCAGGAAGAATAAAAATATGGGTTTCACTTTTTCCATCATATTTTGGATTAAAGGATTTTCTAAAGTTTTGCGAGGAGTGCAAAGATTTCTTCGGGGCTGGTTTTTTCTATTGAGTCTTTGCGAAAATCGCATTTCCCGAGATCAGCTTGACCTACTCCGAAGGTCATCATTCCGGCTCTCATTCCGGCTTCAATACCGGCAGGTGCGTCCTCGACAGCTATGCATCTTGAGGGGTTCACTCCCATTTTTTTAGCCGCAAGGAGGAAGACTTCCGGATGAGGTTTGCTGTTCTTGATATCATTGCCGTCGGCTATGGAATCGAAATAGAATTCGTCGAGACCGGCCTGTCTGAGAAGTGACGGTGTGTTTTTACTGCTTGACGCGACTGCCAGCTTTATCCCGGCCATCTTCAATATTGTAAGGAACGGTTTTACTCCGGGAAGAAGAAGCTTATCGCCTGATTCGTCCACAAGCCTTTTGTACAGTTCGTTTTTCTTGTGCATGTAATGTTCGATCTGCTGCTCCGTCAGCTCTATCTGCCCTTCAACCATTAGCATCAGCGATTCGCGTCGTGAAACCCCTCGCAGCAAATCATTTTTCTTCTCGTCGAATTTTATTTTCAGTTCGTCGGCAATCGCCTTCCATGCGTGATAGTGGCATATCGCGCTGTCGACAAGAACTCCGTCAAGATCAAAAACCACTCCGGAAGGAATCCGGCTGACCTCGATCTTCCTTTCCTTCCCATCGATTTTCACCAGCTTGCCTTCAACCACTATTTTTACAGGAGTTCCTTTTCCGCAGACAAAAGAAATCTCTTTCTGCATTATCTTCCATTCTATCTTCCTGCCACGGTAGACCATCTTGAAATCTAGAGCCTTCCAGTGATCCGGCAGCTGTGGACAGCAGTAAAGGAAATTTCCGTCATGACGTATTCCGGCGAAACCGGTTATCATTGAGTTCCAGGCATTTCCTGCGTTAGCCGCATGCAATCCTTCATTTACATTGTAGGATTCGTTACCAATGTCCAGATTCAGGACTTTGTCAAAGTATTTCAACGCATCCTTCTTTCTCCGGAGCATGCTTGCGACGCTGGAATGAGTGCCGGCGCTGAGATTCGAATCATGGATTGTCCTGGGCTCATAATAATTCCAGCATCGCTGCATCAGTGCATAGTCTAACGAGAAGGGGAGCATCAGGAAAATAGCCAGGACATCTGCCTGTTTCGCAACCTGGAGCTTGTTCAGTTCCTCGGGTGGTATCTGCCTGAAAAGAGGTTTCGTTGATTCGTATTTTGAAAAATCTATTTCCTTGAGAGATAAAAACTTGTCATACTGTGAAAGAATCCTCTTTTCCCCGTTATAGCAGAGTTCCATTCCGGCAACTAGCTTTTTCCAAAGTTCTATTTCCTTTGCGATGACACCGAGTTTGCCTGCTATTTCCTTATCCGATGCAATTGCCAGCGCGGCCTGAATGTTCTGTCTGGCCGTATGGTTTGTATATGCATTGTTGTCAACATACTCATGATACTCGTCCGGGCCTATGACATTCCTGATCGAATATTTTCCTTTCTCCCATATGCCGCGCGAAGCCCAGAAACGCGCTATCTCAATGAGCATCCGGTAAATCTCTATCCTGTCCGGATTCTTTCTTCCAGTGAATCTCAAATATTGCATAGCCGCATTCGCGACTGCAGAGTTAATGTGTATTTCAATATTTCCGCAGGGGATGTGGACAGGTTCCGGCATACCTTTGTCATGCCACCATTCCGGACAGTTCTCATCATCATCTATAGGTGATGCCTCCCAAGGGTAGAATGCGCCTTTGAATTTATTCTTCTTCGCTTTCCTCATGGCGCCGGGAAGGGCATTTACACGGTAGGCCAGGAGGTTTTCCGCTGCTTCCGGCATTGTTGACATGTAAAAAGGGAAGATGAAGTTGTCGGTATCCCAGAAATAGTGGCCGGAATAATGTTCGCCGCTCAGGAATTTTGCGCCGATGCTAAGTCTTGAATCTCCCGGCCTGTAGGCCTGAAGGAGCTGGAATATGTAAAAGCGGAGTTTGAAATTGCGTTCGGGATCCCCGACGATTTTTATATCGGCCATCTCCCAGAGTTCCGTCCATTTATGTTTCTGTTCCGCAAGCAGTTTTTCCCATCCGGCTTTTTTTGCCGAGGCTAACTTATTGAAAGTCCTTTTCCTTATTTCGGTTTTCCCGGCATCATTGTCAAAATCGGTGCAGATGGAAAGATACCTGCGGATTTCGCAGACTTTACCTTTGGCGGCAGTCATGGAAATCTTCTTGACGACTTTCTTTCCCTGCAGTTCGGACTCTGATATTTCATGCTTCAATCTCTTTGGTATATCATATGCAAGAGCCATGACCGCCTTGAGTTTGCTCGTGTTTGTGCGGATTTCGCAGAAATGCCCGTTGTCGGAATCTCCGTTTGCAATGATCTTGTAATGCGTCTGTTTCTGTGAGAGCCCGCTGCTGTCGAATGTGTCGAACAAGACGGCTTCCCCGGACCAGTTGACAGTTTTTATTCTGATACTCGTGAGATGTATGTGCTTCCTGGGATAGCTTAGGAACGAGGAGAAGGAGACGAAAGTTTTGTTTCCTTCCGGGGAATTCCAGGTGAACGACCTTTCAGAGACTGCGCATGACATGTCGAGCGTTCTTGAGTAGTCTGAAACTTTTCCAGTGGAAAGATCAAGTTTTTCACCGTTCAGATAAATGTAAGTCAGCTTCAGGGTTGGAATGTTGACCATCGAATTCCCGGTAACCGGTGATTTGTCGAAGTAGCCTGCTATGAACTGTTCGGGGTTGCTTTCGATTTTTTCAGCGGAAGGAACTGCCGGTATTCCGTCATATCCGGGAATACCCTCCTCATGATATCCCCTTATTCCAAGATAACCGTTCGACTGGGTGAAGATCGTTTCAAGAAAATGATTCTGCGCTTTCCCATACTGTCTTATTTCATATTTCCAGCTAGTATTCATGTTCCTCTTTTGCACTATGATAATCAATCTGGAATGCCGGCACCCTTTCCGGCATCTTTCATTTTTTAACCCTTGTTTCGACAAACATTATGCCAAAGATGGGAAAAAATCCGAGAACATGCCTTGCGGCATTGACTACAAACAAATTCCGAATTCGTTAGTAGTCAAGCCCGAGAGGGCTGTTCTTCTGTTTAATTTATCATTCTACAAAACTTTGTGCCTCTGTGCCTCTGTATCTCTGTAACTATTTTAAAAAGTTGCGGCCCTTGGCCGCCTAATTAAATGAAAACGTGGTTCGGGTCATGCTCTATTTAATCAGCTTGAGGAGGTCCGAAAGGAGGATTTTTCCTTCGTAAAGAGCTTTGCCTATTATTACGCCTTCGAGGTTCTTTTTCCCGAGGTTCATCAGCTTGATTACATCGTCGGTTGATGAAATCCCTCCGGAAGCGATTACTTTTGCTCCCGGGACCGCATCACAGAACTCGCTGATTGCACAGTAATTTGGTCCGGAAAGCATTCCGTCGGTAGAGATGTCGGTGTAAATAAACCTGTTGGCGCCTTTCCGGGAGAATTCCTCGGCGAGATCCGTTGCATTGAATGAAGTTTCCTTCTGCCAGCCCCTTACGGACGCCTTCCCGTTTTTAGCATCGATTCCTATGACTATTTTCTCATGTGAGAATTTCATGATCATCTCTTCGATGACCTTTGGGTTTTCACATGCGGCCGTGCCTACGATTATCCTGTCGATCCCGGCGCGGAAAACAAGTTCGGCATCTTCGACTGTGCGTATGCCCCCGCCGAGTTCGCACGGAATCTTTATGGCTTTGGTGATCGATGCGATTGTTTCCACGTTGACAGGTTTCCCATCCTTTGCGCCGTCGAGGTCGACAAGATGAAGGAATTCGGCACCCTGTTTTTCCCAGAGGGCCGCCTGCGCTGCCGGGCTGTCTGAATATGTGGTCTGCCTTTCGTAGTCGCCCTGAATGAGTCGGACGCATTTCCCGCCGCGAATGTCGATTGCAGGGAAAATCGTGAAATTCGGTTTCTGCCTGATGTCAGTCATTTTATTACCCCCCTAATTTAATCGTATAGAACTTTGTATTTTGGGATCGCTGGCATCCTGCCGGCATCTTCCATTCTTATTCCGCCAAACACTATGCCACCAGGATGGTGGCGTTCCATAAAAAATCATCCGGAACCGGTAAATTCAAGAAATCCAGTTTTTAAGTATGCAAAGTCCCGCGTCCTGACTTTTCTCAGGATGGAACTGAGTCGCAAATACATTTTTCCTGCCTATGCAAGCGGAAAAATCCAACCCGTAGCTGCAGGTGGCTGCATTTATTTTTGAATCATCCGGTTTCACATAATAGGAGTGTACGAAATAAAAATATGTGCCGTCCTTTATTCCGGCAAGATTCGGATTTCCGCCTTTAATATTAATGTCATTCCAGCCCATGTGTGGAACCTTGAGGAAGGTTTTCGGGAAACGAACAACTTTGCCTTTGAATATGCCGAGTCCCGGAAGACCAGGGGCTTCCTCGCTTTCATCCATAAGGAGTTGCATGCCAAGACATATCCCGAGAAAAGGTTTTCCGGCCTTTATCGAGTTTTTTACGGCCTTGTCAAGACCGGATGTCTGCAGGTGTTTCATGCCGTCACCGAAATTTCCTACACCGGGAAGGATTACGGAATCCGCTTCCCCTATTTCAGTGGTGCTGCCTGTAATACGGGCATCCGCTCCGAGCTTTTTAAGTGCTTTGAAAACGCTCGACAGGTTTCCCATTCCATAATCGATAATGGCTATCAATGCGAGATACTCCGGTTAATATAAAATCTCTGAGAGAATTTTATTTTTTGTCTTCGTGCGCCGAGTACAGGTAAAAGGGGTTGCCTTCAGGATCAAGGAACTGATAGACTTTATATCCGAGCCTTTCCTCTTCTGAGTGGGGCTGATGTCCATGTTCTTTTAGTTTGGAGAGCATCTCTTCAATGTGGTCGATCCTGTAAAGCCAGGAGACCCTGTCGCGGCCAGGGGGTATCTTCTCGCCTTCTGGGGCCTGTTCGAGAACTATGGACACATCTTCCTGAAGTTTGAATTCAACCCAGAAATTGCTGTCGATTACGGGAGCTCCAAGTTCGAGGACATCCCTGTAAAAAGACCTGCATACATCAATGTTCTCAACCTTGATTATCACGCCGTAAAGGCTATTTTGAGTTTTGTTGTTTTCTATCATAATAAAATTTTCCTATTCATTATAATACAGGGAATAATGAAAATTTAAACTGTGATTCCTCAGTTTCTTGAATAAGACGGCAAACTCAATTGAAAAAATAAACAGGTGTAAGAAGTGAACCCGCAAATTTATGAAAATCCATTGACATCACGCTACGCAAGCAAGGAGATGAGCTATAACTGGTCCGCGCAGAAAAAGCATTCGACCTGGCGTCGCCTCTGGCTTGTCCTTGCAAAATGCGAGAAGGAACTAGGGCTTGAAATTACTGACGAGCAGATTAAACAGATGGAATCGCACTTGGAAGACATTGATTTCGATGCGGCGGCTGTAAAGGAAAAAGAGCTGCGCCACGATGTCATGAGCCATATCCATGTTTTCGGCGAACTATGCCCGAAGGCCAAGCCTATTATCCATCTCGGAGCCACAAGCTGCTATGTGACTGACAATACAGAGCTTATCCAGATGCGCGACGGACTGATGATTATAAGGAGAAGCCTTCTTCTCGCGATTGCGAAATTCGCAAAGATCGCGGAGCAGTACAAAGGTATGCCGACCCTCGGTTTTACTCATTACCAGCCTGCCCAGCTGACGACTGTCGGCAAAAGGTTTACCCTTTACATACAGGATCTTCTTATGGATCTTGAACGCCTCGAATATGAACTGGAGAAACTGCCGTTCAGGGGAGTGAAAGGTACGACCGGAACCCAGGCGAGCTTCCTAGAACTTTTCAATGGCGACCACGCAAAAGTCAGAAAACTCGACGACATGGTCACAAAAGAGATGGGTTTTGATAAATCAATTGCCGTCAGCGGGCAGACATACACCAGGAAAGTCGATTATTTTGTCATATCCATGCTTTCCGGCATCGCCCAGTCGGCGTATAAGTTCGCCGGAGATCTGCGGCTTCTCGCTAACCTGAAGGAAGTCGAAGAGCCTTTTGAATCGAAACAGGTTGGTTCAAGCGCGATGGCATACAAGAGGAACCCGATGCGCTGCGAAAGAATCTGTTCCCTTGCAAGGTACATGATTTCACTTCCTGCGAATCCCGCAAACACACATGCCACCCAGTGGTTTGAACGTACGCTCGATGATTCCGCAAACCGTAGAATAGTTCTTGGCGAAGCTTTTTTGGCGACGGACATCATTCTTTCCGTTCTTGCGAACGTCGCAGAGGGAATCCAGGTCTGGCCGAAGGTCATTGAAAAACATGTCAGAAGCGAACTGCCTTTCATGGCGACTGAAAATATCCTGATGGCTGCCGTTAAGGCCGGTGGAGACCGCCAGGAACTTCACGAGGCGATACGGACCCATTCAATGGCGGCCGGAAGGAAAGTGAAGGAAATGGGCGAGGCGAATGATCTCATAGACAGGATCAAGGCGGATCCTGTTTTTGCGAAGATCGCAAATGGCATTGACAAAATAATGGATCCGGCAAAATTTGTCGGAAGGGCTCCCGAGCAGGTGGATGAATTTCTGGAAAACGAGGTTGCCCCGGTTCTGAAAAAATATAAATCTGAACTTTCCGAAGGCGAGAAGAGGAAGAGCAATATTTCAGTCTAACCACCAAGGCGCAAAGACACAAAGTTTTTCAATGTCTGGAAAATTGGATAAGGCAAAAAAGTTGAGAATTTCGTGCGTTTAGTGTGTTCCGTGGGTTATATTTCCTCTGTGGTTAATATAGTTAATAATTTAGGGTGTCATATGAAAAGTCAGAAGCGTATTGCGAAAGTCGCAAGAAAGACGAAAGAGACTGATATTACTGTTGAAATAAATCTTGACGGAAGCGGGAAAAGCTCTGTTTCTACAGGAATACCTTTCCTGGATCACATGCTTGAATTATTTGCAAAACACGGGCTTTTCGACCTTAAAATAAGCGCCGTTGGAGACCTGCAGATTGACTGCCATCATACAATTGAAGACCTCGGCCTTGTCATCGGTGAAGCAATCGCGAAAGCGGTTGGGGACAAAAAAGGGATCAGGCGTTACGGATGGTGCATTCTTCCCATGGATGAAGCTCTTGCCTTGGTGTCCCTTGACATGTCCGGGAGGCCTTACCTTGTTTACGACCTTGTCCCTCCGGCGGCCAAAGTAAAGGACATCGACACACGCCTCTTTCATGAGTTCTTCCAGGCTCTGTCTGTGAAAAGCGGAATGAACCTCCATATAATCCTCATGAAGGGGGAAGAAGCCCATCATGTTTTTGAGGCGGTATTTAAAGCCTTTGCGAAAGCTCTGGACCAGGCTGTGTCATGTGACAGCCGAATCTCAGGCGTCCTATCGACGAAGGGGACTTTGTAGGGAGGACAACAACATCGAACACTGAACATCGAACTTCGAATTGATTTGAATTTTTAATTCGATGTTCAAAGTTGAATCTAAGTTGGGTCCAATTCCCCGACCCTTGGGTCGGCTTTGATTTTCTTTTGTTATAAAGAATCTCCGGCCCGCCGTGAGGCGAGGGAGGGCGTCCGTAATACCCCGTTGCTTGCAGCGGGGATAGGATGCCCGTCAGGAGATTCTTTATTGTTGGATGTTGGAAGTTCAAATTTGGTTGCGGGAAATGAGCTTCCTAAATTATGATAGTATTCAAAACAGTCATTAAATCTGACTAATATTGTATCTGTTTTATAAAAATATGATTATTATGCTTGATTATTGACTGTTAGGGGTTATACTCAGAGTTGGTAGAAGAAAGGGTGGCTGGTTTGCTGCCTGCGGTTATCATGGTGCCTGCCGTCAAAAAGGTGCCTCGAGAAATGTCGTAACGCCATGGACAGATCTTCGAAGAAAAGTGAATTATGGCGACGATAGAAGGAAGAGAAAAATGAATCTTTATGTTGGCAATCTTGCCTACGAGGTAACTGACGAAGACCTTAAAGCCGCATTCCAGGCTCACGGTGAAATCGAATCCGCAAGAGTAATCATGGACCGCGAAACGGGTCGCTCAAAAGGTTTCGGATTTGTAGAAATGCCGAAAGCCGAACAGGCTCAGGAAGCAATCAAGGCGCTTAACGGCAGTCAGATTGGCGGAAGAGCCATCACTGTTAACGAAGCACGCCCTAAGCCACAGCGCGACAGCCGCGGCGGTGGTTTTGGTGGTGGTGCCGGCGGCGGAAGCCGTAGCGGTGGTTTCGGTGGTGGAGATCGCGGCGGAAGCCGTGGTGGATTTGGTGGCGGCGCGAAAAAACGCTACTAATCTTCAGAATTAGTTTTTTCAGAACCGGAAGGATAAAACCTTCCGGTTTTTTTTTGTATCCGTATCTAATCCTACTGATTATTCTCTGGGGGAGTTTTACCGGATGCTTTAACTGTTACTTTCGGGGCAAGTACAATGCGGAAACCAATTCCTGTGTTTTTGAGTTCTGCAACAGTTGCATCTCTGGCTGCGGAACGGCATTCTAAAGGCGTATTGCCCCATGAACCGCCCCTTATGACTTTGCCTGTCGATTCAATTATGTAGCGTCTGTTGGAAGTGGCTGTCATTTCAATTTTAGATACAATAGGCTTGCTTTGCAAGGGATTAATAGCTGGAATTTCCCTGTATGCCGCAGGATTATACCAGTCCCAGCACCATTCAGATACATTCCCTGTCATGTCATAAAGTCCGAAAGCATTTGGCTTGAAAGAGGCTACTGGGGCACTCACCATATAACCGTCATCTGGAGCCATGTCTTTTTCCTCTTGCCAGTTGAGAATCCTGGTGGATTTCAAATCCCTGGTGTTTGCGAACTTCGCACCGATGCTCCCAAATGTGTCGCCCCAATAATAAATTGTTTCCGAACCAGCCCTGCATGCATATTCCCATTCAGCCTCGAGGGGAAGGCGATATTCATAGTTTTTTGGAATCCTACCTGCCTTCAGTTCTTTCTGATTCAGGCGTTCACAATAATATGCTGTCATGTGCCAGTCTAACATGACTGCCGGTTGGCTGGGGCTCCCAAGAACATACATTTTCCATGGTTCTACGCTGTGTGAAGGGTAGAATTCCCTGAATTGCTGATTTGTGATTTCTGTACGAGACATCCAGAAACCATATGTTATGCTTACAGCCCTTCTCGGGAGTTCGTCAGGTTCCCCGTTTTCATCGTCCTTTTTCCCCATGAAGAATATTCCCTGAGGAATGAATGCCATGTCGATTGCAGCTGTGGGAACCACAAAATTCAAGCCTTCAACGGGTAGGCTGTCGTCTAGCATCTTAAGATATTTGCTGCGCAGGCTGATCCATTTTTCCGAATTGCCCTTGTCTATTTCAGCTCCTGAATCAATCAAGGCTATCGCCTTGAGCACCGTTTCATGCTTTTCATAATCCTTTTTTCCCTCTGCCATATTACCTAGCCGGATTATCTGCTTTTCAATGCCTTCCATTTGTTTTGCAAAATCCGCCTGTTTTTTCATATTGTTATATTGAAATGACAGGATCAACCCTAGACAGGACAACGCGACGATGATAAAAGCAACTAGGGTGATTTTTTTTCTGACAGGGGAGGCCTGAACATTTGTGGTGATGGTAAAGACGTTGTTTTTGATATTTTGGCGAGTATGAAGTTTTTTCGGCCATTTGTCGCGATTGCCAAACCACCTTCTTTTTTTGAGGGCATTATCGAGTTTTTCGCCGTCTTTCTTGTTTCCCGTAAAATCAACGTCACCGGACTCCGGGTTGTTTTTATCTTTGAGTTCGTCAGCCATTGTTAATGTCTTTTTTTCAGGGGATTTAAGTTTCAAGAAAAAACTCTAGAATTCCCCCCTTTGCGCCTTTGTTCCTTGGTGGTTATTCTTTTGCTTTGTTGGGAAGCTCCGCCTCATCAATAAGCATAACCGGAATCCCATCTTTGACAGGATATTTCCTGCCGCATTCGGAGCATTCGAGTTTCAATTCCCTTTCAAGTTCCCTGAGCGGTTTTTTATCCACTGGACAAACAAGAATATCAAGAAGTTCTTTTTTTAGCATGCTCATTTACCGGTAATCCTTTTTGTATGTGTATCCGTATTTTTTCAAGCATCGAAGTATAGCCTGTTTTTGATGATTTTGCCATCTTTGCACAACTCTCATATTCCGGTTTATACTTCAAAATATTTCCACTGGAATCAAATGCGATTTTGACATCAACAGTACCCCAAGGTGTTTTGATTTTGCGTATCTCGCGCCTGAGGATAGTCCTGTTCTCAATCCTGTATCGGATTCCTAGAGTTGTGGTTTCCCGCAATATAAGATCTGCGAATTTTGCAACTTCATCTTCCTTGCATATGACTTGAAGAATCACGCCGGGCCGTCCCTTCTTCATTATGACAGGGATAACCGCATAATCCAAGGCGCCCATACCGAGGATCTCCTCTCCGATATGTGTGAACGCCTCACCGGGCATATCGTCAATGTTGCATTCAATTACTGCCACGGAGTTGCTCTTGGTTTGAGTATTGCTGGGGCCACAGTCCACAATTGATGTTCTCAGCACATTTGCCTGACCTTTAAAATCTTTTGTCCCTGCACCGTAGGAGGTGGCAATGGTTTTTCCTGCCGGGGGCGCTCCCCATTCGTCAACTACCGCTGAAAGAATTGCCGCGCCTGTCGGTGTTGTGAGCTCAAAGGGGATATTCCCGTGTATGGTCGGGCATCCTTTCAGAAGTTCCGCTGTAGCAGGGGCGGGGACAGGAAGAATTCCGTGTGAAGTCCGCACGGTTCCGCATCCAAGCGAGACAGGTGCTGAAACAACTTTGTCAATATCCAAAATTTCCAGACACAGCATTGCGCTGACAATGTCTACAACCGCATCAGCAGCTCCAACTTCATGAAAATGCACATGCTTCATTTCCGAACCATGGATTTTCGCTTCAGCTTTTGCAAGGAGCCTGAAGACAGCCATAGACTTTTCACGGACTTTAACAGGAAGATCCTGGGCGGACATGATTATTTCCTCTATTTCATCCAAAGTCCTGTGTTGATGCCCATGATCGTGGCTGTGTTTCAGTTTGACATTGAAATGGTTTGCAGATATCCCGTTCCGGATCACTCCTGTCAGTGAGACTTCCGGTTTTTCGTCGAGTGGCAGACTTTTTATGCCTTTCCAGAAAGCCGGGACATCTGCGCCAAGTCCGAGTAGTGCGGCGGCAAACATATCGCCTGCAGCACCTGAGAAAGGTTCGATAAACAGTATTTTATTTCTTTTCATTTTCCTTTTCTTTCTTTGGCAACATCAGCACATTCATCTTGTCTGTGATTGTTACGCTTGCTTCTTTCATGTCTGGCATGACAGGGTTGTTTTTGTCGGTGATCTTCTTCAATAATTTTTCAGAGCCGAACCTGGATATTTTTATGGCCCCGGTTTTATCGTTGTCGGGGAGAAAAACTTCCGCTTTAAATTCAAATTTGAACTCTTCGCCCTTTTCAGCTTTGAGTTTTGCGTCAAACATCCAGCAGTCAAATCCATAAAGTTCTTTTTTAGCGGCAATTTTCACATCACCGCTGAATTCCAAATCCTTCATATTGATGCCACGCCTTGCAAATTCATTTTCAATCGGGCCTGAAGGTGTTTTCCATGAGTCTCCGACCTGGACTTCGTTGTCCGTACCTATGAAATCGGAAAGGTTTTCCTTTCGTGTTTTCCTGAAAACCAGGGAGAGCAGGCGGATTTCATTTTTACCGATCTCGTCCTTCCCGTCCTTTATGCGGAATTCACACGGCGTGCTTTCAAGATCGATCTCAAGGGTCTTCTTGTCCGAGGCGAACTTGACATCCTGTCCGTTGGCTTCACCCTTTATCTTATCCACTTTGAATTCAATTTTGGAGGGGCGGCCATAATCTGTCACCGTCTTGACTGTCATGATTCCCTCGATTGACATCCTGTTGATGGATTTTTTTTCAGATTTGCTTCCGTCAAGGGAGGTCAGTACGGTGGTGGAAGAGACCTCAGAGTCGATGTTGCAGAACAGCACATTCCCGGGTTCGGATGGCCTGAAGAATATTATTTTTCGCTTTGCATCGTCCGCATATAATTCCGGTACCAGCGCAGATGCCAGAATTATAGCCGAAAGGAAGACAATTAAATTTTGTCTTGTAAATATCTTATTCATTTTCAACATTCCATACTTATTCACTTGTTAATTTTTCCGAGACCGAAAAATTTTCTTCATGGGATATTCAGCGTTTCAGATATTCATCCAGTTTCTTCAGGGCATTTGCCCTATGGCTGATTTTGTCTTTTGTGGCAGCCCCCAATTCCGCAAAGGTCTCGTCATAACCGTCCGGAATAAAGACCGGATCGTAACCAAACCCGCCGCTCCCTTTCGGCTCATAGCCTATCCTGCCGTAAACTTCGCCTCGGAAAGTCGCAATGATTTTTTCCGGATTGGCAAGTGCAATCACACATACAAAACGGGCGGTCCTGTCATCTGGGGTTATAAGTCGCAAGTCGTTAGTCGTCAGTGGCCAGTTAGGAAACTCATTATTCCTTATTGGATTCGATCTCCGTTTCTCCGTTTCTCCGTTTCTCCGGCTCTCTCTTTCCAGCTCCCGCAGCACCCGCTCGATTCTCTTGTCATTTGTTTCCGCATATCTTGCGGAATAGATGCCCGGAGCTCCATCGAGCGCCTTGATTTCAAGCCCTGAGTCGTCGGCAATTACGGTCAGATCTGCGAATTTCGCAAAACCCAGTGCTTTGATTACTGCGTTCTCCTCGAATGTTTTCCCGTCTTCAGGGATATCCGGCAATTCCTTTCCGAGCTCTTCCTGAGAAATAATCTGAACTCCGGTATCTTTCAATATGTTACGGAATTCCTCGACTTTATGTTTGTTGTTTGTGGCCGCAAGTATTTTCAAAGGGCCTCCCCCACTTCCATTACAACTATGCCGGTGTCACCCAAGACTTCTTCAGTCACAATAAATGGTAGCGCAATCAGACTGCATCCTGTAATTGAAAACAGAATTGCGATGGAAAATAGAAACAGACATAAGCTTCTGATATATGAACTCATTTATCTTCTCCGATAATTTTCTTTGTGGTGCACCTTTTAGAGCGTAATGCATAAGCTGCATTTTGTAGGCGATAATATCTATTAGTTTATGTTCATTTTCAATTAGACTTTGTTTTTACGGTGTGTTTCTTGCTTGTTGGGCTTTTCCGGGGTAGATTGCGCTAATTATGAAAATTAAAAACCATATTGTTTTTTTAGCAGTTTTTGCGATGGCCCTGAGCGGACTCCATGCTTTGCCGGTATCATCCGGAGGGAATGCGTCAATCTCTGGTTCAAGCATCATCAATTCAAACCAGAATGTGGAGAATAAGGCGTCAGACAATTCTATGGTCAATTCCGGCATCAACGGTCGGGGTGCAGCAATAAAAAATTCAAATATTGTCAATTTGAACCAAGGAGTTGTCAATGCCGCAGACAAGGGATCAAAAATCAATTCCGGCATAAATATGGATGGGGCGGAAATTACAAACAGCCAGTTGATGCTCAACGCCAATATTCGTGTGGACAACAAGGCGTTGAACGAGTCAAAGATAAACTCCGGAATCGAAGCCGAACTTTCGGAACTGAAAGAAGCAAATATTACAAACATCAATTCCAATGTCAAAAACACTGCTATTGACGGATCAAAGATAAATTCGGGTGTGATTTTAAAAGGTGCAGAGGTTGACAAGGCAAGGATCATCAATAAAAACAGCAACGTCAACAATACTGCAATCAAGGATTCGCAAATCAATTCGGGAATATCTGCAGCCGGCACAGTCATCAAGAATTCCCAAATCACGAATGATAATTCCAAGGTTGAAAATACGGCGATAAAAAAATCAACTGTCAACTCCGGTGTTAATCTTGGAGGAGATGAATAGAATGAAGGTGATTAATTTGAAAGTTATTCGGATTTGCGGCTCTTGGAGGCTTAACTCAAAACCAATGACGGCCGCACTGATCCTTTTGCTGTCCGCCTCATTTGCCGTTGGTGGTGACTCCGATTCAAAATCGTATCTGGATTTAGACCAGAATATAGTGAAGGCCTATAACAAGGATCCCAGGAACACGGCGGAGGTCTATGCGAACTCGATGCTGATTCTGGAAAAGGCTTCAAAAGAGGAAGACAGCAACGGTTCCGCCTGGCAGTTGAAGGCCCGGAAACTGATAACCATATCCTGTTATTACGAATGCACACAGGCTATTGACAAGAAGCTTTACCGACAGGCTTACGTCTGGGCTAAGCGGGGCGAGAAAAACGGCACGACTATGGGTAAAATTGGCGAAGTCCCGGTCAAAAATCTTTATGATTATTTGACATTTGCATCCAATGAGCTGAAGGAAACCCCGGTTGTAAAAAACAGCAGTCCGGAAGAATTGTCGATGCAATTTGAAGATCACTACGGCGGCAATTTGGAGCTTCAACTGCAGGCGCTCATTTCCCGCGGATCGGTTTTAACGGCAAGCCTGAAAGCCCAGCATCCATCTGTAATTCAATCGTATGGGAAACTGTATTTTTCTGAGGATTTTAATTTATAAGGAACGCCGGCATCTTGCCGGCATGCTTAATTAATAGAATGTGGTTCAGTCGGACAATTTGTGATTCAAAGAAAAATTAAGAGTGGACGAGATGTCTCTAATACCTTAAAATGTGTGCCAGCAAGATGCTGGCGTTCCGAAAAATCCAAGCAGAGCCGGTAAATTCAAGTTCATGAGCACCAGTAACTTCTAGTTTTCAATTAAAAAGTTGAAATGCGGGAAATATGACCCTGCGGACTTCGCGTCTTCCCTTTGCGTTCTTTGCGGTTGGAATTAAATGCCTTACCGCGGATGGCGCTGAGATAAAGACGCAGAGTGCGCTGAATAGAATAAAATGCTAAGAACACCCCTTACGGGGTTAACTTTCAATTTCATCTGGAGATAAGGGATGTTTAAATATTCTGGTTATCTAGTTGCTGTATGCTTTCTATTCTCACTGTTGATTCAGGGTTGTTCCTCCGTAGGATCATACCAGTCTAAGGAGATGACCGATAAATCTATTCGGAACAATATTCTCCAGCAATGTTCCGAATATGAAGGGCCGATGCGCAATCCGGTTATAGTCATCCACGGTTTCCTCGGTTCGAAACTGCGCAACACCGCCACTGGAAACGAAATCTGGGGATCGTTCAGCCCTCTTGATTCAATTTTCGGTCCCGGCGATCAGCATATCCGCGATCTTGCATGCAAGATGTCAAAAGGAAGCAGCTTGACAGAACTGGACAAGACAGTTGAGCCTTACGCATTTCTAGAGATGGTCAAGGTTCAAATACTCGGGATTCCGATCAATGTCAACGCCTATGAGGACATGCTGTCAATACTTCGTAATTCGGGATACACCCAATATGAAAAACCTCTGCCGGCAGGCAAGCATTTCTATACACTTTTCCCATACTACTACGACTGGCGCCGAGATCTTCCTTATAATGCTGCCAGACTCCATGAGTATATAGTTGAGAAAAGAGCGTATCTGCAGAAAGAGTATGAGAAACTTTACGGCATAAAGAATTATGATGTCCAGTTCGATGTTGTCGCCCATTCGATGGGCGGACTGCTGACCGGATATTATCTTCGATATGGCGACGTGGATCTGCCGGCAAACGGGTCAGTGCCCGAGCTCACCTGGAAAGGCAGTCATTATATTGACAAAGTCCTGATAGTAGGAACCCCAAATGCCGGATTCCTGGATACCTGCCAGGAGTTGATCAACGGATTGCAGGTCGCCCCGGGCACTCCGACGTTCCCTCCTGCGATGCTCGGCACCTTTGCCACGTATTATCAGATGATGCCGGTTTACGGCTTCCGTTCTGTGCTGTACGAAGACGATCCTAATGGTGCAGAAGTTGATATTTTCAATCCGGAGGTGTGGATCCAGATGAAATGGGGATTGGCGGATCCAGCGCAGGATAAGTATCTGCAGATATTGCTGCCCGATGTCAAGGATCCGGCGGAAAGAAGAGCCATTGCTCTGGACCATCTGTCAAAATGCCTGAAACGCGCCAAACAGTTTTCCGCCGCCATGCAGGTGAAGGCGAGACCGCCTGAAAACGTCGCATTATTCCTTTTTGCTGGTGACGCGATAGAAACCAGCCGCACCGCCACCGTGAACCGCAAAACCGGTGAATTCAAAGTCGTCGAATATGCGCCAGGCGATGGGAAGATCCTGACTTCCAGCGCGCTTTTCGATTTGCGTGAGGACGGCTATTGGACACCGTATCTGCGTTCGCCGATCACTTGGCATGGAACCTTTTTCCTGAATGCCGCACACATGGGGATCACCAAGAGCAGCGTCTTCAACAGCAACGCATGTTTCTGCCTGCTCGTGACTCCGAGCGTGAAACAGGACAAGCGTGACAAGAAAACCCTCGAACTGCGTCAGGCACTTCCAAATGCAATCCAGTACCTAGGCGACGGCCTGTTCGACGAAAAGAACGATAAATAGATGAGGCAATTGCAAAACTCGAGTTTTGCAGGAATTCAGAAGTCAGAATAAAACCGAATTTGAGTTCAAGTTCAATTCTGTCTACTGTCTTCTGACTCCTGGTTTTGAAATTACCTCATCAATTTGTTAAAACAAGAAAGCCTTTATCCTTGTGTTGGCATGATAATTTCTTCTCTGCGCCCTCCTGATTTTACGTACAATGTCTTTCCTTGGTGTCATGACAGGAATAAAAGTCTGAAATCTCGAATGTCAACTTCGAATTTTCATGATGGATGCTTGAACCACGAAACACATTGAGTAGCAAAGCCGCAACCAATTTCATAATCACAGAACACACTGAAAACACAGATTAACCACGAAACACACGAAAAAGGTTTTACAATCCACACCCGTCCCATAGCGGACGGGGAGACTGTAGGCTAATAGGCTGTAGGTAAATAGATTGCAATCCAAAAGAGTGGATTTGAAAATGCAAAATGACTTGTGTCAAAACCTAACAGCCTTCAGTCTATACAGCTATCAACCTTGGCATCCTGGGGGATGCCTGTGTTTAAAATCCAGCAAATCCGGCATGCCGCGCCGTAGCTTCTTTGCGAAGGCGGGTAAACCTGTCAATATTATTTCCGAGTGTTTTGTGCATTTCGTGCTGAATATGCTTGTCTGCATTTCTCACGTCCGTGAAAGTATGTGGCGGAATTATCCAAGCAATCCCAATCATTAAATTTTAAAAACACCCTTGTCTTATTACAAATACCAGCATATTATATCCTTGTATTATTGCATATAATGAGGAGGTATGCCATGAAACGCAAAATCGGCGAGTCACTTTTGGAATGGAAGTTCCGGCAAGGGCGCAAGCCTCTGATATTGCGTGGCGCCAGGCAGGTCGGAAAGACTTTTTCAGTGTCGGAATTCGGACATCAGGAGTTTGAGTCCTTCGTCAATATAGATTTCGAAATTGACCGTGGTTTCCGTAAGATCTTTGACGGTGAGCTGTCCCCGTCCAATCTTCTTCTCCAGATCGAGGCGTATACCGGCAAGACCTGCATCCCCGGAAAGACACTTCTTTTTCTTGATGAGATACAGTCGTGCCCCCGCGCCATGATGTCGCTTCGCTATTTTTATGAGAAGATGCCGGAACTTCATGTAATTGCCGCCGGCTCAATGCTCGAATTCGCACTCGATAACAGTTCATTTCCTGTCGGACGCGTCGAATTTATCTGGCTCAGGCCGCTCTGTTTTGAAGAATTCCTATGGGCGCTCGGACTCGGAAAACTGGCAGAGCAAATTCCCGGCATTGATTCAAAAATACCAGTTCCTGATGCCCTATACTCGAAACTGACCGAGAATCTGAAACTGTATTTCCTTGTCGGAGGAATGCCTGAAGCAGTTAAAAACTTTGTTTCCGGCAAATCGTTTTCTCTCGTTGCCGAAATTCATCGCTCACTGTGTCATGCATACTTTCAGGATTTCGCAAAATACAGCCCGAAGATTGACCGTGACTGCCTTGAACACGTATTTGAACAGATTCCACCGTCGGTCGGAAACACCATAAAATACAGTTCCCTCTATCCGGAGAAACGCATTGAGAAGATCAAGGAATCCCTCCTCACACTCGAAAAAGCCCTGATAATACAGAAGATATATTCAAGTCAGGCAAACGGACTGCCCCTTGGCGCGGATGCCTCGTCAAAGACATTCAAAGCGCTCTTCCTGGACATCGGACTCATGCAGCATCTCTGCGGAGTGCTGCCAAGAGACGTCATCGATGGCGATGATCTTCTGGACATATACCGTGGCGCACTCGCCGAACAGTTTGTGGGGCAGGAAATGCTCGTCCATGCCGACGGTTCCGAGAACGGGAAAATGTATTACTGGTCAAGACCACAGAAAAGCAGTTCTGCGGAAGTAGACTATCTGCTCGTCAGGAGTGGCGAAATCATCCCCGTGGAAGTTAAAAGCGGCCCGCTCGGGAGACTGAAGAGCCTCCAGGTGTTCATGAACGAGCATCCGTCCGTGAAAAGGGGAGTTGTCATGGCCTCCTCAAACGTCAGGACGGTTCCGGGTAACCCGGTGAAAATATTGCCTCTTTTCGCAAGACTCAACTGATCCGTGTAGAGTATAACCACCAAGACACAAAGGTTTTTTTTCACCACGAAACACACTAATTACATGAAAAAGATTTTACAATCCGGTCATCCTGTCAATTTCATTTCCCAACTTTGTGTCTTGGCGCCTTTGTGGTCATCCTCTCTCAGAATTCATCTATTGGATAACCGAAATCCTTCATAATATCCCTTGCATACCGTTTTGCATCAGCCCTGTTCCTGAAGTCTGCAATCCACTGGATTCCGCCGGTCTTCAAGTGAACATAAACCGTATCACAATACTTCGTCAGATCATTGGGTTCGCACTGGGATAGGGATGCAATGCTTCGTGGATTCATTGTGACTTTGCCGGTCATAGTCAATCCTTCGCAAGCATGGATCTCAATACAGTCACCGCGTTTTAATAGATGTTCAACGCTTGCAGACGTCTGCTCCATTATCCGGTAGTCCCTGTAGTTCTGCGTATGGCATTTCATCAGATTATCCTCATGTTTAATTTTTCGTTTAAGACTCACGCGCTTCTCCTCCTCCACATATAGATGAATGCTGGTGGAAAAGAATGATTATACAGTTATTATAAGTCAGTCTATTTTTACCACAACCAATAGTATGTGCGAATATCGCAGAAAAATAAATGAGCAGATTTTCTTTACAGAATGGCTTTAAAACATTAACCCGAAGCCGGCCCATGTAATTCATAGAGGATAAAATGGAAATTAATTCATCAAAATATGGTAAGCCGTGGAGCACACAAGAACATATAATAGCATTTAATCTTTACTGTAAACTTCCATTTGGGAAACTTGATCACAATACTCCTGAAATTATTGAGTTATCAAAACTGCTCGGAAGAACGCCAGATTCATTGTCCATGAAATTGTGTAATTTTGCCCGTCTAGATCCGGCCTTGCAGGCAAGAGGAATAAAAGGATTAAGTCAGGGAGCAAAAGGGGAAAAGGATGTATGGGCATTGTTTTCCAAGGAGCCAGAGAAATTGGCGTTTGAAAGTGAACAATTAATGGCAAATCTGAAAAATGAACCAATTTTAAAATCAATAGAAACAGATGACATTATTAATTTTCCTCAAGGACTGGAGAAGGAATCAATTTTAAAAGTGAGAGTCAATCAGCGCTTTTTCCGCGATCGCATCCTTTCAATTTTTGATTACACTTGCTGTGTTACAGGGATAAGAGTTTCCTCGCTTCTTGTTGCAAGCCATATTGTGCCTTGGGCAAAAAGTGTAGAAAACCGACTTAACCCAAGAAATGGATTATGCCTGAATGCATTGCATGACCGTGCATTTGACCGTAATCTCATGTGGGTTGACGAATCATTCCAAATCCATTTTTCACCCAAGCTTAAATCTAGTAAAAAGACGGACGAACAAGCCCTTGCTTGGTTAACCTGCTTTGAAGGAAAGACGTTGAAGTTACCAAAGGGTTTCACGCCCGACCCGACACTTCTCAAGAAGCATGCTCAAGCTTGCTGATTAGAATGGTATATCCAAATAAATATTACGCAAACCTTTAAAAACGCTTAGCGAATAAATCAATAAATTCCCTGTAAATAACTTTGCTCATAAAAGTCTGGTGGATTTGCGGACTTTGCAGGAAGTGGCTGACGATTGCCTTGATTTCTGGATGTTTGATGAATTCAGGATATTCTTGCCCGAGATATTCCAGCAATATCTTTTCAGCTTCACTATCGTATGATTCTCAGCCCGGCGTTGAAAGAGTTCTACAGCAACAGGGCTTTTCAGGAGCAGTTTAAGTCATTTGAGGGCCGTCGGATATCTCTT
>CAZION010000093.1:0-26223 GCA_964540865.1 uncultured Victivallis sp. | reverse complement strand
GAGTGCTGGAGTGCTGGAGTGCTGGAGTGCTGGAGTGCTGGAGTGCTGGAGTGCTGGAGTTCGGAAGTGCTGGAGAGAGAGGTAAAGTTAAAAGTGGAATTTAGAAAACTAAATGAATACGGGATTTGAAAATCAAAAATAGAAAATCATCAGAATGAATTTCATCAATCCATTGATATTGGGTGCGCTGGCTTTTCTGGCGGTGCCGATAATATTGCAGTTCTTCGTGAACCGCAAGAAAATAGTCCTGTACTGGGCCGCCTACGAGTGGCTCAGGAAGGCGCATGTCGTGAAAAGAAAAAACGTGAAGATCTCGGAGATCCTCAAGCTTATCTCAAAACTGCTGCTTGTGCTCTTCCTGGTCCTCTTCCTTGCGCGCTGTGCGGTGTCTACCGGAAGCAAGGGGACCAGGCTGATCATCGTAGACACCACCTTCAGCATGTCGGCGGAAGTAAACGAGAAGAAAAGGATCGACGTTGCGAAGGACATTGTCCGGAAGATGATGTCGACGCCGGATGCGGCCACGGTCATCTGTTCATTCGACGGCAATATCAGCGCAGTCGCGAAGGTTGGGGCGGGGCAGGTGCTTTCCCCGGATGCGCTTAAAGGGATGGACATCTCGCCGAACTCCGCAGGATTGAACGAGTTCGTCAGCGCCATCGCCTCCCTTCCTGAGTTCAAGGGCATTCAGAATATTTATTTCATCAGCGACTTCCAGAAATGCTATTTCTCCGACGCCAAGACCATGAAGGAGGCGATTGAAAGGATCGGAAAGGGCAAGAATCTAGTGTTTGTGCCCGTAGACACCAGGTCGAATCTTGTCAATGCGGGGATAGTATCATTTTCGCCGGAACCGGAGGGCTATTTCCCTGGCTGCGAAAATGAGATCATGGTGAAGGTCAGGAACTATTCATCCGAACCCATCGAGGCCCTTCCGGTGACTCTAACTGTCGACGGCAGGAAACAGGACAGGACAATCGTGTCGCTGAAGCCGAAGATGGAGCGGGTTGTCAGGCTCAGCGTTACGGCGCCGGGCCCAAAGGACTGCAGGGCGAGTCTGTCGCTTCCTCCGGATACCTTTGCGGCCGACAACGTGCTGAATTTCGTGATAAGCCCCGGCAAGGAGCTCAACGTGCTTGGAGTTGTTAAGGACAAGGGGGAGAATCCTTTTGAATATGATGTCTTCATGATTGGCGCGCTGCAGTCCTTCTGTCCTCCTGAATTCTTGAAATACAAGAGGACGTACATCACGCAGCTTTCCGAGGAGAACCTGGACAATTACGACATTGTGATACTGTTCGGAATTCCGGTTCCGGAGAACAGCCTGACCGCGACCGCCCTAAAAAGCTTTCTCGGCAAGAGGAAGAGCCTCGTCTGTTATTCGGACTGTAGTGACACCTACACGCTGAAGGGCATCGGGGTTGAAACCGGTGATGTGAAGAAGGATATGGTGCATCCGGATGTTTCGCGGCTCAAAGGTACATATCTTTCGTTCATGGGAGAAGGAGATCTTGATCCCCTTTCGGTCAGCTTCTTCAAATACTGCACCATCCTGAATCCGGGCGCCGCGGGCGGCCGGCTGTATGTGGACGGCTCGGCTGATCCTGTCATGTCGTTCCGGGAATTGAACGGGGGAAAGGTGCTTGTCGCAGGCTTCATGCCGTATCCGGGGTTCACCGACATATTCTACAATCCGAACTATGTCCAATTTACCATGCGGATGATATGGGACATCTACCCCAGGCGCGTCTTCAACTCCTATATAGGTAAGGAAATCGAAAGCATCAGCGTAGACAATGCGGATCCGGATTTGAAATACACGCTCACAGGCGATTCAGGTTCTTCGATCAAGCTTCAGATGAAAGGCATGGGTGCCACCTCAAGGCTCGGTACCTCGCCGATGACCGCCAATGATTTCTTCACAGTTTATGCGGGAACTGATCCTGTGATGGCGTTAGGATACAGTGTTTCAAGGGAGGAGTCCGACATTGAACCGGCCCACAGGAGCGACTACGGCGAAGCAATCAAGGAAGGTCTTGTTTTCGATGAGAAGGGCGACTTTTCGAACATGAAGAGCCGCAGGGAATACCTGACTGCGGGACTTCTCCTCCTCCTGTTGGCACTTATGTTTGAAAACTACGCCCATTTCTGGAGAAAGGGCAAATAGGGTAAAATATGTTTTTCTTTAAGACACTTATGGATTTTCTGGATGCCGGCAACGCCCGGTACATCAGCTATTTCCATCATGTTGCAATTGAGAGCTGGCTCAGCACATGGCTGATTCCGTTTATTGCTGCCGCCATCGTCGGTTTCTGCCTCTACCAATATTCCAGGGAGAAATCGCTAAGTAGGAAACAGAAGGCCGTCCTGATCACTCTGAGGTCGCTCGCCTACATATCGCTGCTCATGATACTTTGCTTCCCCAAACTCCTGATCGAAGGCGAAGGCGCCCTGCCTGGAACCGTACCGGTTGTCATCGATGCCTCTGAAAGCATGCAGATCAAGGATGACAATGAAAAAGCAAGGTTCTCCAAGGCCGTTGAAACCTTGAAGATCCTGAACGGCGACAAGCGGTATAATAAGGAGATCAAGACCGAAGCATTCTCGGCCGGCAAGGAGTTCTCATTCATAGAAAACCCCGACAAGCTTGTTGCGGATGCGGATTACACATCTATCAACCAGATGCTTGAAAAAGGGATTGACAGGCGCAAAGGCGAATACTGCCCGGGAATAATCCTGCTCACCGACGGCGCCCACAACAGCACAGAGGATCCTGAAAACGCGGTCAAACTTTTCCAGAAGCTTGGAATTCCAGTCTATGCCTGCGGATTCGGCAAGGAGAAGTCGAAGGACATTTCGGCGGAATATATCCTCGGGGAGGATGTGGTTTTCCTTAATGAAAAGGCGAAGATATATGTGAACCTGAACCAGAACGGATACACCGGAGACGATACGGAAGTGAAACTCCTTCTCGGCGACAAACAGGTGTATGCGGGCAGGCACAAGCTTGACAAGGACGGTGAAATAAGCGTGCCGGTAGAATACATACCCCGTACCAAGGGCACGTTCCAGCTTAAGGTCGAGATTCCCGCAATGCCAGGCGAGGTGACAACGGAAAACAATACCTACATCAAGAATGTCAGGGTCATCGACGAGAAGATAAGGATACTCATGTTATTCGGCACGCCCTCCTGGGAATACCGCTACCTTATGGGTGCGTTTGAACGCGATAAGAGGGTAGACGTGAAGGCCTGGCTGGTCGGTGCGGACAAACGCCTTTTCGCGAAAGGTTCCGACAAAACGTCCCTTCTCTCAGGCCTGCCCGACAAGAAGGATCTCGGGAAGTCATATGACATCATATTCATTTCAAGGCTGGATGCGATTGCGCTTCCCGCTGAATTCCAGCAGTCCCTCAAGAGGTTCGTTGAGGAGCAGGGGGGCTCGATTGCCATACTCGCCGACATGGTTTCCGTACCCTACTCCTTCAAGGGTACGCCCCTCGAGGAGCTCATGCCTATGACAATAGCCGGCCGGGCGGGACGTTCATACAAGAACGAGATGTTCGACATCCTTAAGGACGAACTGCATTTCGAGTTGACCGATGAAGGCAGCTCCCACCAGCTTTCAGCCTTCTCCGGGAACAAGGATGAGAACAGGAAGGCCTGGGCGGGGCTTCCCCCAATATACAACTGCTATGCGGCCGGCCGCCTGAAACCTTCCGCGATCAGCCTGGCCAACTTGTCCTCCGGCCGCCAGAAATATCCAGCAATCGCATTTCACTCATACGGGAAGGGTACGGTTCTTTTCATGGGTTTCGACTCCACCTGGAGGTGGAGGAAGGAATTCGGAGACAGGTATTTCCGCGACTTCTGGAGCAAGGCGGTGCAGTTCCTCGGGCTGCCGCATCTCCTGAACGAGTCCGCACAGTCGACTATTTTCATCGGCAAGGAGACATGTTACTCCGGGGAGAAAGTCGGCATCCGGGCGAAGATATGCAACCCAGACTACTCGCCGGTGATAACCGACATCATCAAGATGACCGTCAACGAGAACGGCATTGACAAACAGACAGACATGCACTCGGTTCCCGGCCGGCCCGGCATATACAAGGCTGAATACATGCCGGAACTTTCAGGCATGCTGAAGATCTCGCTTCCAGCCCAGTATTCCGCCAGACCGGTGGAACTCCGCATCATCAAACCGCAGTTGGAATTCCACAACTCGGGACTGAACAGGAAGCTTCTCGAAAAAGTCACCACCGGCACAGGTGGTTTATACTATACACAGGAACAGGCCGGGCAGATCATGTCGGACCTGTATAAGAACAGGCACAAGGTTCCGATAAGCGTGAAGATTTCCCTATGGGATTCCATGCTTCTGCTCGTCCTGGCCCTGATGCTGTTCTCGGCTGAATGGTATTTCAGGAAAACCTATTATCTGGATTGAGGAATATGGCGCAATACGACATAACAGGCATCAGGGATTCACTGGTCTCTTCAATCAGGAAGAAGAACAGGATTGAAAGGACGGCGTTCCTGTCTGCAGTGATCACGGGGATATTCCTCTCGTTCTTCGCGTATTTCCTGCTTGACTACGTGACTGACTTCCCGTGGCCGGTGCGGATACTCCTCACTCTGGGGATCCTGGGATATTTCACGTATTGGCTGCCCGGGAAGAACAAGGCGTATTTCCACCGCACCACCGACATCGTACAGATGGCGAGGCAGGTCGAACTTTCCGCCGACAAACAGATGAAAGGCGGTTTTGGTTCGCTGCTGGTATCCGCGGTGGAATTCGCAGAACGCAATATCGTATATGGTTCAGAAGCCCTTAAACACAGGGCCGTGCAGAAGGCGCATTCGGATGAATACAGCCCGTTGAAACTTGTACTGCATGACAGGAAACTCGTAAAACTCTCCCTGAAACTGCTTCTCGGTTTCATTCTTATTTACACATCGTGGGGGGTGATCAGCGTAAAGTCGATGGAGATTTTCCTGGGAAGAGCCATAGGGCTTCCGCTGCAGTATCCGACCAGGACGAAGATCATAAGGATAGACTGCCCTGATTTCGCGGCCCAGCACCAGACTGTTAAGATACTTGTGCAGGCCGAAGGCAAGATCCCGTCTGAAGGCAAGATAACCGTTGCTTATGAGGGGGAATCCGCGTTCAGTGTTCCTCTTGTGAAAGGAGAACTTCCCAATTCCTTCGAATCAGAGGTCAAGGAACCGGACAAGAGCTTCCATTTCAAAGTGAGGCTCGGCGATGCCGAAAGCAGGAAGCTATATGTGAAGATACATCGCACACCTTATGTGGTTGACTCTACGATCACGGTCACCCCTCCGGAATATACCGGACAGGCTGTGAAGAAGTTCCCCCTGGGAAATTTTGAGGCGCTCGAAAACAGCAGTCTTTCCATAAATGTTGTTCCGGACAGGAAGGTGAAATCCTGTGTGCTTGAAATGAAGGACAGGGTTGACATGTCTACGAAGGAATTTCCGCTGGCGGCCGCACAGAAGGGTTTTTCAGCCGACAACATACCTGTCAAGACCTCCAAGTCATATTCCATAAAACTGACCGATGAAAACGGGATTGAAAATGGAGACAGGATATACTATCTGGCATCGGTGATCGCCGACCGCCTGCCAATAGTCAAGCTCGACAGGCCGATGCATGGCACATATTACGCTCCGGTCAGCATGATGAACTGGGGGTTCAAGGCTTCAGATGATTTCGGCATCTCCTCGGCATCGCTACACTACACAGTTACTGTCAAGAATGACAAGGGTGACGAAAAGAAGGTCAAGGAGGGAGATATAGAGACAGGTTCCATTGCAAATGGTTCGAAGGATGCCGCGTGCTCGGGAAGTGTAAATCTGATGGATCTCAAACTTTCTCCTGGAATGAGCGTCACCTTCCAGGCCATTGCACGGGATCTTTGCGGTTCCCGCGGCAAGGATGACGCGGGCAGATCATCGATCAGCACTGTCAATATTGTCACCCCGGAGGAGCTGAGGGTCATCATCGACGATGAGCGGATCGGCCTCAACAAGATGGTCAACGACATCAAGGACGACATGAAGCATCAGATAATGGTCATTGAAATGATGGATAAGAAAAAACAGGATAATAAATGATGTTTATGAAAACTGCGGGAAAAACATATGTGGCGTTATTCATCGCGTTTTGTGCGGTCGTCTCGTATTCTTCGGATATGCTGATGAAGGAGGCGGTTGTAGAGGACAAGACTCTCGGTGAAGTATCCACCAGGATCAAGGAGATTAAGGAGAAGCAGATCGAAAGCAACATATATTCCGAAAATGAGATTTCCTCCACCAAGAGGAATTCCGAGGAGATAGACCTGGTCAAGAATGAAAAGCTGAAGAAGGTGATAGACTCCCTGGAGAAGACCGTCACAAGCGGAATCAACGATGAAACCAGGAAGGGCATGTACGGCAATGCCAGGAAAGGATATCAGGAGTCAGTTGAAATACTTGAGAAGTTCGCATCCGAAAAGCTTGAGAAGCTGAAGGAGAACCGGGAACTCCTTGAGAAGCAGAAGGAGCTTCTGAAGGAGACCCAGGGCCTCAAGAGTGAGATGCAGAAAAAGGACAAGATGACTGAGAAAGACATTGACAAGATGGCCGAGGCCGCTGAAAAACAGGAAAATCTCAGGAACCAGAGCCCCGAAGAAATGAAGAACAAGATGGACAAGGCGACCGAAGCCCTGAAGAACATGGACTTGGATAAGGCGCAGCAGGCGCAGCAGGAAATTGTGAAGGACCTGGAAAAGAAGATCAATGAGGAGACGCAGAACGAGAACGCGCAGAACGCCGATGCCTTGAACGACATGCAGCAGATGATGCAGCAGCTTTCCGACATGCAGCAGCAGCTCCAGCAGCAGGATCAGCAGGGGCAGAAGCAGCAGGCGATGAACGACCAGCAGAGGCAGGACATGGCGATGAAGATGGATGCGGTTGCGGAACAGATGAAGAAGGACGGGATGGAGCAGGGGAAGCAGGAGATGAACAAGGCCACGGAAAACACCCTTAACAAGCAGGAGAAGCAAGCCCTCCAGAATGTCAACAATGCGATGCAGTCCCTGCAGAAGGAGATGGAGGCGAAGCAGAGCCAGATGGCGCAGAAGTCGCAGAAGTCGCAGAAGGCCAAGCCGCAGGAGAAGAAGGCCGAGGACAGCAAGGAAAGTGAGCCGGGCGGATCTCAGCTTGAAGAAGTCAAGAGGGCCGGTAGCAGCCAGGAGGAGGAATGGAGGGCCAAGCTTCCGGAGAAGGAAAGGGATGCCCTCCTCGCCGCCAGGAAAGCCAAATATACACAGAAGATGGAAGAGCCTGTAAAACGATATTTTGTTGAACTGGCGAAATAAGGAGTTTTTTTACTGATGAAAACCGGGCATGGGAAAATTACATTGTGGATTTGCCTGCTGAGCTTTTCGGTCGTGTTCATCCATGGCCGGACGGCGGTGGCTGAAGACGCCTTCCTTTTCGACGCCTATGTGAAGCTTGATGAAAGCGCGGAAAGGGCTGTCAAGAAGGCCCAGCAGTGGATTGCTGAAACACAGCTTCCGGACGGCTCCTGGAACACGCGGCACGGCAGGAACAACACCGGGGTGATCGCATTTGCCACGATGTCGCTGATGGTGAACGGTTCCGTTCCGGGTGAAGGCCCCTACGGCAAGGAAGTGGGAAGGGGCATGCAGTTCCTGCTCAACGCGCAGAAGGAATCCGGACTCATAGTTGCAAGCTCCGATTCCGACGCTCCGATGTACCAGCATGCCCTGGCCACCATCTGTCTGGCCGAAATGTACGGTATGACTGAAAATCCGCGGATTCGTACAGCCCTCATAAGTGCAGTAAATCTGATTGTCGATGTCCAGCACAATGAAGGCGGCTGGCGCTATCAGCCGCATCCGACGCAGGGTGACATTTCCGCGACAGTCATGCAGGTGATGGCGCTCAGGGCAGCTTCTGAATCCGGAATATATGTTCCTGACGAGACAGTCAAAAAGGCGCTGGTTTTCATCAAGAAATGCTATAACGACAAGGAAAAGGGTTTCAACTACATGGGCAACGGCGGTTCTGCGGCTTTCGCAAGGACGGGGGCGGGACTCGTATGCCTGCAGGGGCTAGGACTCCACAATGATCCGATAATCCCGAACGTAGTGAAATACATCATGGACAATGCATTCAACGAGAAGGCTGAACACAAGTGGTACGGACATTATTACAGCTCGGTCGGCCTCTACCATTACGGCGGCGATCAATGGAAGACTTATTATCCGAAAATTAAGGAGATAATCCTGAAGGAATGGGAGAAGACCGGACACGCCAATGATCTCCTTGATACCTCGTGGCAGGTGCTCATACTAGGCGTTCCATACAGGTACCTTCCGATTTATCAGAGGTAGTGAATGTCCGGATGATAATTGGGTGGATTGGTCAATTGCGAGCTGTTTGATTGAGTTGGAGTACAAGCTTTAGCTTGCGTAATTTTAATAGTATAGGAAATTGTATTTATCGGACCCCCTGCGGGCTTGTCCCGCAGGAGGCAAAGATTGGGGGCTAAGGGACGTTCCCTTAGCTCTCCAATCTCCCTTTCCTGCCAGGTAAACTGGCAGGGGAAGGTTAAATTGAGAAGTCCCGGCAAAGCCGGTTAAATCCAAGGATTCAATATGAGAAAATTTTTATCAAACCAGTTTTTAGCATTTATGACCCTGTCTGTGATTACCTGCCTGTCCATTTTCTGCATCAGCGTCAAAGCGGACTCGGTCACCGGCGAAGTGAGTGCCAAGGGGACTGTCCAGAGCATCACGGACTCTGAAGTAAAACTTAAGGAGGGTGATTCCATCCCTCTCGCAAAAGTCAGGAAGATAGAATTTGACGGATTCAAAGTGGCCGCAAAGGACACCGGTGTCTTCCTGAAGGACGGTACAAAGCTCACAGGTGTTTTCAGGGATGCGCCCGAAGGCCAGATTTTCCGTTCGACTTCGCTCGGCCCCATCAAACTGAAGAACGACGATATTGCCGCTGTTTTCTATGAGCCTGAATTCCTCGGAAAACTCAACTCCGATAAAGCTTTCGCAGCTCCAGTCGTAATTGATAGGAAGGGCGTATTATACTCGGGAAAAATAATGTGGTCTGATACGAAGTCGGCCGGAGTCAAGACCGCGGAAGGGCTCAGGAAGATCCCGATAGAGGAGATATCTGTCATCTATTACTCGGAATTCAAGTCCGCGTCTTCAGTGCTTTTGCGGAACGGGGACATAATAAATCTCGCGAGGGAATTCAAGGGCGAGTCAATGTCTGTCACATTAGGTGACAGGAAAATAGACATCCCGATAAAGGCTGTTAAAGAAGTAAACCTATAGTAAAGGGAACCTCTAAAAATTCGCATGTGTCGCGCCATATGCCAATTTTTAGAGGTTCCCTAAAATATAAAAGGAGGAGTGACCATGAGCAGAAAAATCAATGTCATCTGCGTACAATGCAAAGGCGAGTACCACGCCTATGAAAATGAAATCGACATCATCAAATGTCCGTCATGCGGGGGAATCCTGAAGAGTGCGGAAGCATCTGAGCCGGTCCAAACTCCAGCTCCTCAAACTCCTCCTCCTCCGGCACCGAAGGAGAAGTCGCCTGCAAAGGATAAGTCCCCTGGGCCGGGGAAGGTCGGAGTCTCGCTGGCCGATGGGGATGTAGCTGCGCTTGAGAAGGTCAACAAGGCATATGCCCTCCTGCAGAAGGAAATCGACAAGGTCATCGTTGGGCAGAAGGATGTCATCGAGGAAATCGTAGTTGCGATCCTCGCAAACGGCCACTGCCTACTTGAAGGTGTACCCGGACTGGCGAAGACTCTTCTCATCTCCTCTTTGTCTAAGGCGCTTTCACTGTCATTCAAGAGGATACAGTTCACCCCGGACCTGATGCCGTCAGACATAACGGGCACAGACATCATCCAGGACAATCCGGAAACCGGGAAGCGCGAATTCCACTTCCTGCACGGACCCATCTTCGCGAACATAGTGCTCGCGGACGAAATCAACCGTACTCCCCCGAAAACACAGGCCTCCATGCTTGAGGCGATGCAGGAAAAGCAGACTTCTGTCGGCGGAAAGATCCACAACCTGCCGAAACCTTTCTTTGTACTTGCCACACAGAATCCTCTCGAACAGGAGGGGACATATCCCCTGCCGGAAGCACAGCAGGACCGTTTCATCTTCAAGATATTCGTAGGATATCCTTCCGAGGAGGAGGAGAAACTGATCATCCACAGGGTGACCGGAAAACTCTTCAAGGAAATTGAACCAGTCCTCAGCATTGAAGACATCATGAACGCGCAGGACCTTGTCACAAGGATTCCAGTGGCTGACACCGTGATAGATTTCGCCACAAGGCTCGTAAGATCCACGCGAATCGGCCAACCCGGTACTCCTGATTTCATAAACAAGTGGGTTGCCTGGGGGTGCGGACCCCGCGCATCGATATCACTCATATCGGCGGCGAAGGCGAGAGCCGCACTGCGCAACTGCGCCTACGCGTCCTGCGACGATGTTGCGAGAGTCGCACATCCAGTCATGCGCCACAGACTTGCCGTGAATTACACCGCCAGGGCGGAAGGCATAAATACCGACAACGTCATTGATGAACTTCTGAAGACAATTCCGAAGTACTGAAAATAATGGGGAGTTACTAATCGTCTCGAAATAGAATAGATACCCCAACGGGTTTATCCCGTTGGTGAATAAGATTGGGAGGCTAGGTGGTGCTCGCCCTAGCCTCCCAATCTTATTCACCAACGACGCAAGGTCGTTGGGGTCTAAACAATTATGACAAAAACTCCTGTTTTGCGAGAAGTCAGGAGACATCCGCCGTGGCGGACTGACTACTTTTGAAATTGGATCAATCGTTTTTTACGGTGTATATTTGGATCATTGATCATCAAATAAAAAGATACCGAATTTTATGAGTAATATCTTATATGATTGTCCCTATTGCAGGGCCATCTTGAAGGAAGGTGTGGAGACTTGTACGGTATGCGGTTCGAATATGAACATAGCCGTGCTGGTATGCTCGCATACCATGGGCGATGTCCAGGCCGGCACCAAATGGAACCTCTATCCCAGGAGTTATTCCCTGGGAAGCGGGGAGCACGACAATATCCGGATAAACGCCATTGTCGGAGATGGAGCCATAAGGCTTCAGTATAATGATGGATATTACAAAATCGAAACTTCATCGATGGGCACGGTCACAAAAAAAGAGAACGGATTTTCACTGCGTATAGGCGGCGGAATGCTCACCCTGCATTATCTCATGGAGATTTCAGAATACCGGAACGCGGTTCTGCCCGTCTGCAGCATAGCGTTTTCATCAATATGCCAGATCTACTCGATGAAAAGCAACGAACAGATATATGAGAAATTGCTGTCGGCTGTGCTGAGGGTGACAGGGTTGGAAAAAGCCTATTATTTCAGTGTCGACAAGAATTTGGAGATGCAAATGGAGATCTGCAGGTCTTTCAATAACACCGAAATAGACCAGCGGTTCTGCGAATTCAGCGAGTCTCTGATCCACGACTCGGTAACTGTGGAAAACGACATCGTCTGCATGGATCTCAATAAATGCGCAAACGCTTCTATGTCGGATTCAATGCAAAACCTGCACCTGGGACAGGTCATCTGCATCCCGATCAAGGATTCAAATGATGTGCTGGTCGGAGTAGTCTATGCCGACTCGAAAGGATCCAATCTATTGTCAGCCCCGCAGCTCTCACTTTTCAAGCCCACCCTGAGGATGCTCTCGAAATTGGCAGGAATGAGAATTGGAATGTTGTCGGTGGATCCGAATGTCCAGAATGACTATGGCCCTGACTTCGAAACCTATCAATCGAAACAAGACATGTCAAGAACCGCTCATTTGCGTAAGAATCTGCTCTGAGGCAATTCCATGCTCTTGTCGGACCGCCAGCATCCTGCTGGCAGTCTTCCTCTTTTCCCTCGTTCCAAACCTAGACGCGATGCCGGCAAGGATGCCGGCGTTCCGTGCTCTTATCGGACCGTCAGCCTGTCGCGCCATAGCCCCAAGAGCGACGGCGGACATCCTGCTGGCAGTCTTCCTCTTTTTCCGGTTCCAAACCTAGACGCAATGCCGGCAAGGATGCCGGCGTTCCATGGTCTTCTCGGACCGCCAGCATCCTTGCTGGCAGTCTTCCTCTTTTCCCCTGTTCCAAACCTAGACGCGATGCCGGCAAGGATGCCGGCGATCCGTGCAGACCCAGACCGACCTCTGCCTGTCCCGAGCTTTTCGGACGGGTCATCTGTCCTATATCATCTTCTTACAGTCCATTGCTTTTCGTGTCATGGCCTTGCCGATGGCATCCTTCAGAATCCTTACGCCATAAGGCTTGTTTAAGAATACATCCGGTTGGTTCGGATGGTCTCCCTCCATTGCGGTGAACTCGTCGTAGCCGCTGGCCAGAATTACCGGAAGATCAGGTTTAACCGCCCTGAGCGCATCTATAGTCTCCCATCCATCCATGCGCGGCATTGTCAGATCAGTGAGTATGCAGGATATTTCATCCTTGTGCTGTCTAAAGATCTCCACTGCTTCAACTCCGTCCTTGGCCTGGAATACCGTAAGTCCCAGGTTGATGAGCATGCGTGCGGCCATTTTCCGCACTTCCTCCTCATCTTCCACCACCAGCACGATGCCTCCCGTGAAAACCTGTGGAATTTCGGCAACATGTTCAATCCGCGGTGGTGCTGTTTGCGCCGACAGAGGGAAAAATACACTGAAGACGCTTCCACCGCCAATCCTGTTTTCCACCGTGATGAGCACGCCATGCGCCCTGACAATTCCAAGAACTACGGGGAGACCCAATCCCCTTCCTGTGAATTTCGTGGAGAAAAACGGATCGAACAGTTTATCCATATCCTCTTCCTGTATCCCGCAGCCGGAGTCAGCTATTTCCAGACAGACATAGTGCTGTTCCTGGACATGCCAATCTACAGGAAAGCGGTGCGATTTAGGAATATCTGCCTGGGAAACCGTTTTGACACTCAGATTAATGTTGCCCGCTCCTCTGCCTCTGCCTATGCCGGCAAGGGTGCCGGCGTTCCGTGCTCCTATCGGACCGCCAGCACCTTTGCTGGCAGTTTTGATTTTTTCCGGTCCATCACCGATGGCTTCCCAGGCATTAATTACAAGGTTTGTCAGGATCTGTTGTATTTGTTTCGCATCCGCCATGATACATGGTCCTGGAGAAGGCAAATCGGTTTCCAGAGCGATAGATTCCGGCTTTCCGGCCTGGAGGATGGGCAGGCTCTTGCGGCATAGTTCGGAAAGATCAAGCACCTCGGGTTCAACTTGCTTCTGTCCGAGATAGGCAAGCAGATAACCGCTCACTTCCGAAGCTTTTTTTGTCGCCTGCATGGCTTTCGCAAGCTTTGCGATCCTGGAATCGCCCGGCGCCAGTTCGCCAATGACTATTTCCAGATACCCCAGCACTACCTGTAGCTGGTTGTTGAAGATGTGGGCTATGGCTCCGGACATGCGCCCTAGGCTTTCAGTCTTTTGGATCTGCCGGTTTATCACCTCAAGTTTCTTCTTTTCAGCCTCCAGCCGCATGCGCTCGGTGATGTCCCTTGCGGTACTGGCAAATCCGCTGATATTGCCATTCTCGTCATGTTCAGGACGGATTGACCATGCCAGGTAATGTATCCGGCCATCGATTCCCACCATCCGGTTTTCATACGCAAAAACATCTGCGTCGCTTTTCAGCCAAAACTGTAAAGCAGCCTCGGTTGCCACGCGATCTTCAGGGTGGATGAAGTCAAAGGCCGGGCGTCCAATACATTCTTCCGAAGATAATCCATAAATTTCCTGTGCCGCATGATTTACAAACAAAAAGCGCCCATCTGCAGTGACCCGGGTTACGAGATTAGGAGTGCCTTCCACCAAATTGAAATACTGCTTCTGACTCTCATTCAATGCCTTTTCCGTCGCAATTCGGGTTGCAGAATTGATCCTTGCTGTCTGGATGACCCACGCCCATAACACAAGAAGTAGAGGGAGAATTGACCCCATAAAGATCAGAGTAAGTGTCAGGCGGTTCTGCGCCACCTGTAGAAAAGAGCTGGACCGTTCCGACAGGCTGATCCGGATCTGTTGGAGGCCATTCGCATAAATGTGTTTTGCCGCTTCGTATTCCGGCGAGGATAAAAGGGCTCTCGCAGCGTCCTGCCGTCCCTCTCCTATCAACTTAAAGGAACGATATTCCATCTCGACTAGGACTTGATTGGCATCATCGGTTTTCTGCGCGCCTTTGGTTGCGGCAAGATCAGGCGCAAGTGCCTTGACCTTCCTGATCGCCGCATCGAGCTGCGGCTCCAGCAGGAGGTAACGGTCTTCCCATTTCCTGTCGCCTGTGGCCGCCGCCATCCTTGCAGACATGGTCAGGGCCTCGTCAAGCTGTCCTATCAAGGCGTTGGATTCATTGATGCTCTCACCAATTGTGACAAGCTTCTGGAAATCACGGTAGGACAACCAGCTCTGCCAGACCAGAACGGCAAGGAAAACCAGTGTGAGCCCTGTGGCAAGGCTGATCAGACATTTGTAGTAATTTCCGCTGGATTTCATCGGTAGTGGATGAGGATTTTTTTTCATATAACACCACATACCAATGAATATTAGTTGCCTTTGGGACAATATGGGAAAGTATCTCTGTTTTTATCACTTTCAACTACAGGCGTCAAAATAGACGAGTCTCTTATCGGACCGCCAGCACCCTTGCTGGCAATCTTCCTCTTTTCCCCTGTTCCAAGCCTAGACGTGATGCCGGGAGGGGTGCCGGCGTTCCATAAGAGTTGCGATGGATGCCGTCCGTAATACCCAGTTGCTTGAGACATGGACAGGATGGATGACCGGAGATTCTTTATTCAAATAAGCCCAAAAGCTGAATTCTAACGGATCCCGGGTTTTTCAAGTCGTGATTTTCTTCTATTGCTCGGCAAGGCAGTTTCTCAATCATTTGGATGAAATCTATTAGAACCTTCTCCGCTATCCTCCTGTTGGAGGACTTTATTCTTGTTGCTGTATCTATTGACTCTTTCTTTGAGAGTTGACCGTTTTTGCATAATTCATACATGATGCTGAATCCCCTTATGACTTCGATGCTTTCAACCTGGCATTTCTTATAAAGGGCTTTCTCATTTGTTAGGCAAGTCCATCCTTCATCTCGCGAGATAATAAGACATAACCAGTCTTGAAATGAAAGAGGTCCATTGAGAGATTCGGCTTCCACTAGCTGTGCCAGCGTCGGTTCATAAATCTTCAATCCAATTAAAACCGCTGCAGTTTCATCCATTTGCCTAACCTCTTCCAGGATTTGTCTTGGCACATGGATTTCATAATTATGAGCTGTGCATTTTGAAATAATGCTTTTGTTGTTGTCAAAATAGTCAATTAGAACATTTGCATCACAGACTATGATTGTCTTCTTCATTTCAGGCTACCTTACCATTGCCCAGATACAGGCTTTCTGCCTCATCTCATCGATCCTGATTTTTAGCATTTCGGCAGCTCTGCTGGTAGTTATTTCCTCTTTTTCATAAGCTTCTCTAACAAGACGGCTGAACCTGTCCTCGATAAAATCAGTATTGTCAAGGGATTTGGGCTCATCCGAGATATCGCTTGACAGGGGATCAGGTTCCCGATGACCGGCAAGATCCTTACCATACATACGTTTATATTCCTTGCAGAAGGTCGGCCATATCGACTTGTCGGCTCTTCCGGTTTCAGAAAGACGGTACAGGACAGTCCTATAGCTTACTTTGAATCGCCTCTTTATATGAAGGACGGCATCTACAAGGTATAGGCCTCTGTTTTCCTCCATAGCATCGGTGAAGGCTTTTTCTGGCATTAGAAAATAACTGGCAAAGACATTGGCCTCTTTCTCCTCTGCGTCATCCTCATCTTCAATACTGGTTTTGAAAGAATTAGGGTGCAGGAGCAAATGTCCAAATTCATGGGCGGCGGTGAATATTTGCCTTTCAACAGGTATTGAATTGAGTATATTCACACAAACTGCAGGACCACCATCCTGCTTGCCAACGGAAAATCCGAAAAATCCTTTCAGCTCCGAAGAAATCTGGCATATTTTGACGCCCGCCGACTCAATCAGCCCGCAAATGTCATTTATAGGGGCCTTGTCGTCAAGACCAAGTATTTTACGGGCATCTTTTGCGATATCAACTGGGGAGTTTTTCCTTCCTTTTACAGAGCCCTCTTCAAGCTTATAGGACACATGATTGTCAAGGCAGTCTTCCAGCATATTGAAATCCTTGAGCCATACGCAGAAGTCCCTTACTACTTGTTCTCTCCTGAACCTTTCCTTGGCGGTTGGAGCATGCTGAGATCTGAAGCGTAGGGACTTCATAGCCTCTTTCTGATGGAGCAAATCGGAGATTTTCACTCCAAAGGCATCTGCAATGTTCTGAAGAGTCGAGACCTTCGGAGCCGAATCCCCGCATTCAATTGCCCTGTACGCATTTCTGCTTATCCCTATTTTTTCCGCGATTTCATCCTGTTTCATACCCCTAAGCATACGGAAATGAAGGACGTTCCCACCTATAGCCTTTTCCATGTTTTCCATAAGTCCACCCCTTTTTCAAAAGACAATACCACTTGTCATGAAAATATTATATATCAAAATGACAAGCGTGTCAAGTGGTGGAATACGCGCCAGGCTGTATTTGTCAATTCCGATATCTTGCATTCTGGGAAAACTATTCAATTGGATTATTTGTCCGGCAATGAGTATAGTTAGAGAAATAGGACATTTTACGTCCATATGGAATTTCAGGACGAAAGTTATTATTAAAATAATGTAGCACAGGCATCTTGCCTGTGATTTGCTCTTTTGGCACGGGCATTATCACAAATCATATGACGTTACTATTGTCTGTGTAGCATTCTAAAAGAGGAGAAATTTATGCCGACCAACAAGAAGCAGCTCCAACGACTGGTGAAATTCGTTGCAATGCTCAAGGAGAACCGCTATCCCAACTGTCAGAGCTTTGTCAAAGAGCTCCGGAAGGATGAGCTCTACAGGGATAAGAATGTCGTCTGCACTACAAAGACCATCCAGCGCGACATACTTACGTTGAAAAACGACTTCGACGCCCCCATTGATTACGATTATGAGAACAGGGGATATTACCTGAAGTCGCACGGCTGGGAATTCCTGTGCCCGCTATTTGAGGAGCACGAGATGCTGGCTTCAGTCATCGGCGCAAGGATCGCCGAGGATATAATGCCGGAACCTCTCAGGAGCCAGGTCAGGAATGCAGTAGATTTCCAGCTCACCAACAACAACCCGGATTTTCTCGACACCGCATACGTCAAATCCCTTATGATCTCACCCGGACTCAGAGTCCATATAGACAAGGACATCTTCAACACAATTTTCGAAGCCTGGAAGACGCATCACACCCTTGACGTTGAATATCTGGATTCCGGGAGCAGGAAGAGTAGTCGGAGGCTTGACCCGCATGTCCTGGCGTTCAGGGACGGTGCCTGGTTCACGATAGGCTACTGTCATCTCAGGGAGGAAATCAGAACCTTCGCCATACACAGGATCGCAAAGGCCGAAGTGACCGGCAAAACGTTCAAACCGTCCACGGAGATCATTGATTCAGTTGAAAAGGACGGGCCATTCAAATACAGGAATTACCGGAACGTCAAACTTGTCTGCGACAAGTCAATATTGAAGCGTTTAACTGAAAAACCTCTCCACAGGGACCAGAAGATAGAGCCGGTGGACAAAGGAAAGTTTAGCGTAACTGTCCCGACTGTTCCTGAATATGAGATAATGCTTTTGGTGTTGAATCAAGTTGGACTCATAGAGGTTGTGGAACCCGCATCACTGAGAACCCAGGTCAGGAAGGTGGCTGAGACGATATTGAAGTTTCATCCCTGATTATTCCTGGAATTTAAGTACTTTTGCATCTCGCAAATGCTATGCTGGCAGAAATTCATGTCAAGAGAATCCCATGCCATTAAACAGTTTTTACCGGTGGGACATATGCATTCCTCGGTCTCGGTCTCGGTCTCTCGGACGTAATGGTCGTCGGCCCCCAGCATATGTGCTGTTTCATGCCAAATTGACTTCTTTTCAAGATTTGCATTAATACAAATTCTTCCTGAAATAGAATCCTTATGAAACTCCACACCAAAGGGATATTCAAGATTGTATAGGTCACCGGTAATTAATACGGAATTAAAAAAAGCAGGCTGAATCTTTTCGGATACCAGAAAGCTAATAAGAGATGAACGAATTGCCTCCGAATCTGGAAAACAATCTAAAATAAGAGGCTCTAAATCTTTCAATTCATGATTTAGATACTTCTTTAAAAAATAAAATGAACAATGAAGTTCCTGCACGGGCATTTTTCCTGTCAAAGAGCGTTTATACCAGAAATCCATTATTTCCCTGATTAATTTGTGGGTTGAGGGGTATAATTTGTTGCCGTCTTGAAGCTTAATAGTATTAACGGCAACACCCTTTTCTTCAAGTACATCCAAGAATTCTTCTAAATAAACATAGGCTTTTTCTTGTGAAATTAGGGACGTGCAATAGTTATAAAGAATGAGATCAGTTGCCATATTTAATAACCTTTTCATATTTCTTGAGACGAGTTTTATAATTCATCGCATAATTAGCATAGCGGTTCTAATTTAACGTGTTAGCCCACTTCTTTATTTGCGTTAAAACATGATTGCATACTTTTTTAGTTATTATGCCATAACGCATCACACACAATTTACAATCGCATGATAGTTTTGGATTTTTATCATTTATCCTGTAACAATCTTTCACACCAAAAAAATGCAGACATTCGTGAAGCTGATTAGAAGATCTTCCACTAACTGGTGAATAATCAATTGAGATAAATTCATTTGAAAAGCCCCAATCTCCAAGACCTTTTTGTTTTTTGCACCATTTATATAAGCTGGAATGCTTGTCCGTACTAATTAACACACGATAGTTGGTGCTGTCATTACCCAAATGCTTAAAAATTAAATCGCAAATACATGAACCAATTTCCCATGTCTGTAAAGCATCCTTTAGGCCTTTAGGGATCTGGGCTAATTCAATTACTAAACTTGGTTCAGCATTATGCAGGATTGATTCAAGTCTGCTCTTTAAATCATCTTGAAGTAATCCGCTATTTGTTTCGTAAGTGTATATTTTCATTTAATTTATCCGGTTAACGGTAAAGCTTATCGGTTGTTCTGGAGCGAGGCGGATGCTTTGATAGTCAGTTACACTCAAATTCATAAAAACTACCTCATTGGTAAACACACCATTAATCTATATTAAGAAGCAGATGCAATTCATCCGGAAGACGTTGGACATACATCCGGGAAAAATATCTTTGTCACCGGTGAAGTTCATACCACAGCCGTCGTCAAGGACATCGAAGATATGCCCAAGCTTGTCCTTTGTATATGAAATTTCAATGCTTTTGACCCCGACTTCCCTTGAGCCTGAATTTGATACTAATTCACGGATAAGATCCAGCGGGTCGCTGCGCTCTTTGATAAGCTGTCTGAAAGCGCTAACAACGCTAACCTCAGGATCAACTTCATGGCTTTTTTGACTCTTAAAAGCTTCGCCTATTGTTGTCATATTTCCTCCATTAAATTATTTGCCTACATCGTCCAAATACATCCATCCGTTTGGTGGATTGGCACCTTTTGGCCTGAGCAGTGCCCTGATCAAGCTTCCCTTTTTGCACTTATAAACCCCGAATTTCTGATTCATTCCCTCTTTGGGGATGAAAACTGCCCTCTTCTTGCCAAACAGGGACAACAACTTGTCGAAAAAATCTTTTTCTGGAATATGCAATGTCATAATTCGTGCCTTTCTTTAATTTTTTTCGATTTGCTCAAATTATGCAATTGAGCCAAGCTCTCTTTAACCGATGAAAGGGAATCGGCGACAGTCTTACTTTCTGCTTTAAGCGAGTCGCGGGTGCTTTCTGCACTAGCTTGAATCTGTACGAGGGCTTTATATAGCGATGCAGGCTTTCCCTCATCATGCCATAAGCTCCATGCACGTTCAGCCAGATCTTTTGACAACTTTTCGATACTCTGACGGATTTCCTTACGCCTTTCTGCTCTTATTTCTGCAGCCTTCTCCTCGCGAGATTTCTCATCCATATTGCCTTTAAATTCAAGAATTAAAGGCAGCACGACATCAAGTCCAACATCGATAATAACAGCCCATGCTGTCGGATCTGAATATCTTTCATCGAAAGGATATCGTTTAGAAATCCGTTTTTTGAGTTCGGCCCTCGCCTCCTCAATAGACATTCCAAAAATGGAGGGGGCTGCCTCTCGGAATGCTTTGTGCAATGCTTTTAGCATTTTTTGCGTCTTGTCAAGAGTTTCTTTGTGTCCTTTTTCACCGGATGCAGCGGATTCTGACTCGGAGGTAACACCTTTCAAAATCTCTGAAAGATTTTTCCATGAGGGTCGGTCGTGGCGGATCTTCATTTCCGCATCAATTTCACAAGCTAGTTTTTCGATTTCAGCATCATGGGCCTTCACCCAGCTGTCCAAGGAGGTCTCCAGTCGTGCAAGTATCGCCTCATGGAGCGCGTTCAAATCCGCAGCACCTCTGCGAGCTAAAGAAGATATCTCTTCTTCTATCCGTCTGTTCAAATCCGACCTAGCTGCACCAAGCAGTGCCTTTAAACGCTCCTGCATAAGGACGTATGAACTCGCCTCGTTTGCAGCGGCCTCAGTTGCCGAGCGGCGTTCGACAGACATCCGTTCAAGAGAATCTACGATTATTCGGAGTTCTGCGCCGAGGAAACGGAGTTCACTGTATATCCTGAGCTCAGATTTTCGCTTATTTTGGGTACGGAGACAATTGGCGACTTTTTCCACCCCATCCCAGCATCGATCGCCGTCATACTCGGCTTTCCCGCTAGGTTTGCGGTTGCCGACAAGGCCAAAAGGATCGGATGCAAGAGGACATATTAGCACAGCATCCTCCGGTACCCCTTGCTCTTCAAGAATTTTATCAAGCTCCTTCAGCTTCCTTTTTACAAGGGCTCGATATCCCTCAAGGTCGTCCCTCGGCATTTCGCCAGCCTCGTCCATCCTGGAAAGCACAACAACGAAACCCTGCGATGGATATGCTAAATGGGCCGGACATCCGAAACGACGCCCGCTCATTATAGAAAGAATAATCTCTTTATCGGATGTAATAATTTGCGGTGGCAATACAAGTACAATGATGTCAGATAGCAAAACGGCTTCTGATGCTATCCTTTCATGCAGTTCGTTACCACCTGCAATCCCAGGTGTGTCCCGCACAATCACTCCCAATACTGCGGCCTCCTTAATCTCAAAGGTTTCCCTGCGCCCACTCACCGTCAACCAATCAGGTATCGGACAGTTGTCGTCAACCAGAAGCCGTTTCAACAGGCTACTCTTGCCGGAGTCATAAGGGCCAAAGAATGTAACTACAACTTCACCTCGCCTTACATGGGACTCCCAGCGTTTAATTATGTCGCCTCCTACTCCCCCCGGCAGTTTTTCTACCTTTGCCCACGCATCCCTGCACCATTCTTGAATCTGATTTTTCATTTAATATCCTCCTTGTAGCCTAGCGATTCCCATGCCCTTGTCATGCAATTGCTATAACGAGCTCTTCTATCATTAATATCTCCAATCTCTTTTTCCAGAGTTTGACGATCCAATGAGAGAGCAGAAGCAATGCCACTCATGTGATCCTGTATGGCTTTAAGATAGGTCATTGGTCCTGCGGCTTCAGCATTTCCGTCGGTCAATGATTGAAGAACTTGGGCAGCAGTTTCTTCTATGAATCCGCGGAGTTCTTTGCGAACCTCTGCTCGGCGCTTCTCCGCCTTCCACCCACGATACATGTTGATTGCATCAAACACAGTTGTGACAGCGCTGAGAACAACACCTACTCGACCAAGTATGCGCGCAAGGTTAACCGCCCCCCAAGGACGAAAAGAAGCGCCAAGCGCCTTCCCGACAAAGTAAACGACGCCACGTGTGGCGGTCTTGAGAGGTTGCGCCGTGATTTTTAAAACTCCATTTAACCAGCCTTGCCCCGGACCCTCAAGACTTTTGGGATTGAAACCGCCCTTTGCATTTGCTATAGCTGCCTTGAAATGAGGAGAGTTTAAGGTCCGTTTGAGAATCTCGGTGCTGTGATTAAACCACTCATCAATAGTCGTTTTGGCTTCTGATTGCCAACGTTCCGCGTCCGTCATAAAAGATGGGAGATCCCACCATTTGGCAAGATGCTTCGCGGTAGACTCCAGCTCGACATCGTCTGCCGCACCTGCAACACGTTCGAGGCTGCCATAGGCATGGTCGTCCACCATTCCTTTTGCTTTTGCCCTTAACTCAGCGTTGATTCTTTCACTCTCAGCCAATATCTCCGTGAGAACTACGTTTATGCGGTCGACCGCCTCTTTTTGGAATTTAAGTTTTTGGAGTTCTATTGTTAAAAAGGCGTCAATCTTTCCGAGTCTAGCAAGACCGCCTTCCAAAAGAGAACGTTCAACTCCAGTTCTTTTGAACCTTGAATTAATTTCGCGTATCGCCTTGTGGAAATCTGCAAATCCATCCCAGGCTCGGAAGCGATCGAACTGTACTGAATTAACATCACGGCGGTTGCCCACGAGCTGATATGGATCGGCCGACATGCAGAATACCTGATCTTCTTTCACCTGTATCCCCTTAGAGGCAAGCGCCAGCAGCAGTTCCTTTTTCTTACGCTCGCAGAGGCGCATATACTCGTCCGGAACTATTTCCGGATCTGTTCCAAGCTCATCGGAACGATGGATTACAAAGATTGTCCGATCAAGCTTTGGTGCGATGCCCAGGCTTCGATCCCCTTTTAAAAGCTTCTCTATAAAGCTGGTCGATCCGACAAGCAAATTTGGTTGTAGCAGATATAGGACGGCGCTGGCATCTGGATAGGCCTCGATGGCAATGTTATCATGAATCTCCTTTGTGCTCTGCAGGCCGGGGGTATCTACAAGAAGAATCTGTTCCCATTCGTATAAATATATGTGATCCGTCGTGGGATCGGCCCTGATTTCGAGCGTCTCCGGCAGAGGCAGTCCAGCGTCAATGAGCAACCTTTTTACAAACGATGTTTTACCACTGCTGTAGTCACCTATGAGCAGGAATCTGGCCATGCCTTTGTCATTTATTGCCTTAAGCTCGTTTAGAGCTACGACTGCATCAGAATCCCCTGAAAGTATTCCATGCGTTTCTTCGAACCATTTGATGCCAGCGCCTGGCTCAATGTTATTACCGAAGCGATGCGTGAAATCCCTGAATCCCTCGAAGAGCCGCCTGAAGATATTCGGATCATAGGCAACCGTACGTTCAAGTTCTGACCTGCCCTCGTCAGCCATAAGTCCTACGGGATCATTGATCCAACTTTCTCCGAGTAAGGCCAGCATTGCTCCCGAGGTGTTTCCATTATATAGACGATTAGTTATAATTTTCGAGGCTTCCTTCAAGACCATCTGAGTGTCTGTGTTTGCAGGTAGTTCATCCCGAAGTCGGCTAATTGTGCTCATGGCTGAAGTACTTTCGGCAGCAAGTGTCCAAAGCCCGCCAACCTGGGTCAGCGGATTGACGAGGAGTTGAACCATCGCTTTGAGAGCCATTGAAGCGGCAGTATCAGACGCCTGTTTGGCAAATCCGTCATAAATTTCATTCACTTGTCGGCGAGTGGAGGCAATCGCTTCTGCCCAAGCGCGCTGACGAGACTCTTCAGCCTCTTTCAGCTGCTTACCGCCAAACCACCCCAAAATTAAAGATGCAAGGCCAGCGAGAACAGAACTTGCGATCAGTATTGTCTTTGTGATGGGCTCGAAATCCACCAGAGCCAATCCCATAAGGACAGTTGAGAGCCCACCAGAAAAGACACCCCCAATTTTCATGGCATTCCCAATCGTGCGACGAGTTTTCCCCTCAGCCCCGCTTATGATAAGACCTTCGCCAAAGACAAATTCGATATCAAGCCGGGTGTCGGCAATAACGAGTTTTGTTTCACGTTCCAAAAACTTTTCGATCTCAACTGCTACACGCTCACAAGCAGTTCGAACCATGTCTGGTTGAAAGACCTTCTGTGATAGCTCCTGGGAACTCAAATTCCGCCTGGACTCAAAAGCTTGAGCAATTGCCTCTTCTGTATTAGATAGAGATTGTGCGCGGAGTGAGCCGATTTCGGCTGTGAGGCGTTGCTTTGCAAATCGGACAAGCTTACCTTGAACTTTTGCCTCGTAAGAGCCACCGCGAACATTTTCAACCCGCGAAAGAATATCTTCGTGTCTGTGGTCCTTCGGAAGAGCATTTCTGGCCTCGCTCCCTTGCGGAGGATAGCCAACTACAGCGAAGAGTCCTTCAATCGTCCGGTCAAGAATCACGGCCGCATTCTTGGCATCAAGAGCAGCTTTATCGAGTGTTCTCTCGAGCCTCTTCAATATGGAGGACACTTGTGCATAAAGCATTCCAAGTCGCAGTTCTGATGCATGATTTTCAAGCGCCTCCACTATTATGTTTTTAAACACCGTGAAGTTCGACCCTTTAAGTAGGTCTTCCGGCCCGAACTCCTTGCGGAGCTTCTTGAACTGCTTGACTGCTGGTCCCTTATATTGGCCTTTAACCTGAGCATAAACCGCACGCTGGGCATTGATTGCGATAACCGGAGCGCTAAAGATGCCTATCGCGGCCAGTTCGGTATCGATGTTGGTAGCATGCTCACGGACAGCCTGTGAAAGTCTACAGCGCTGACTTCCGAACGGCACATTTGCAGGGCGTCTCCACAACGGGTTCCTGACATTCAGCACGGCTACGACGGGCTTTCCATATTCTTTTACCCAGATGCCTATCTTTTCGAATTCCCCTTTCTGTTGACTCTGCGTATCGAAGCAAAGGACTACGACATCCGCAACCTCAACGGCCTTGCGAGCACGCCCCTCAAGTATTTCGCGGCTTTCCCCTCTCCCCCAACCATTGGTCCCAGGAGTATCGATGAACTGGCATCCTCCCCACGAAACAGGACGGATCTCCGTAGTGAAGTCACTCTCGCTTGTTGAGACAGTGGAACCGTCACCATGTATGAGCGCTTCAATTAGACTGCTTTTACCGGTTCCTGTCCGTCCAAATAAGGCGATATTTACGGTGCCTAGGACTTTGCGCTGTCGCTCGAAGAGGTCGCCTGCTTCGTTTCTGGATTTATTAAGTTCTTCTTGAAACAGATCGACAAGCTGTGTAGCGTTGATGTTCCCATCAACTGCATTACGAGAATGTTTTGCTACAGACCCTATGGTAGTCAATGCCTTGTCTACACGGGTTTGCAGCATGTTGACGACAGCAAGACTATCTAAAACCGCTTTTTTCACAGCATAGTCCAATGTCCCTTTCTGTGACTTACCGGAATTATTCGATTGTTTTGTTTTCACGTTCTCTCTCCTGCGAAATCATATATCTCTGAGGTAATTTCAAAATTACGGAAATGAGATAAAAAGCTGAAAGAATCCCGTGCTATTTTATTTTGGTTGAAAAAAGATAGCAAACACAAAGGAGTGTTCATGGGAATTCTTTCAGGAGTATTCAATAGCATACAGAAGTGTCTTTTTCCAGTTCTTGAAGACGAAATAGGGGAACTTACCGGGAAGCAAAAGGAGTTCATAAGGGTTGTTGAGGCAATCGACCTTGAGAAATACCTGTGTGAGTTCCGGTGGAACGGGGTCGGGAGGAAGAGGAAAAGCCGGCTCAGTCTTCTGAATGCGTTTGTGGCGAAAAGCGGGCTTCCGTAGAAGATACACGAGGGCATAGTAAGAAAATATCTTGGTGAAAAGCTTGTCGGTCACATAAGCCGGGACTCGACGGCGATAGATGCGAGGGAGAAGGCCATAAAAAAAGAAAAGCCTCAAAAGGAGGCGCATAAGAAAGGAAGACCGAAGAAGGGAGAGGAAAAACCTGTGGAGCCGAGGAGGCGAACTGCAGCCGCTCCGGAGCCTTGCAGAGAACTTGGCGGATTTGCCGAAGTCATGCGACTGGGGCGCGAAGTATGACAGCAACGGCAACAAGATGACATGGCGCGGATACAAGCTGCACATTGATACGATGGACGGGG
>CAZION010000092.1:0-26418 GCA_964540865.1 uncultured Victivallis sp. | reverse complement strand
AGAACGCGGAATTCTACGCCAGGCAATTTGGACATTACAGGAAGATACATGACGCCTTGTCGGATGTTTACCATAACATGAACCATACAAAATAAGGATATACATTTATGGCAAAAATAGTACTTATCGGAGCTGGAGGCGTAATCTTCGCGCAGAACTTCATCAAGGATATTTTAATCAGTGAAGCATTACGTAACAGCGAAATAGCATTGATGGATATCGATGCCGTAAGATTGAATAATGCCGTGATCTTTTCAAAGAAAATCGCTGAAAAACTAGGTGTGACTCCGAAAATCTCCGCCACGACCGATTTGCGTAAAGCTGTTGAGGGCGCGGATTATGTAATCACGGTTTTCCGGGCGGGGACGCTGGAACATCAGCGTATCGAGCAGGAAATTCCGCGCAAGTATGGCGTGGACCAGGTGGTCGGCGACAGCATGGGGCCGGGCGGCGTATTCCGCGGTTTGCGCACACTGAAGGCGTTGTTCGAAGTACTGGAAGCGATGGAGAAAGGATGCCCAGGAGCGTATCTGCTCAACTATGTAAATCCAATGTCTCTCAACGTCATTGCCCTGAATCAAATGGCAAAGACTGTAAAAGTAATCGGAATCTGCCACAGCATCCCACATACGGCTTCACAACTGGCTGAATACATAGGCGTGGACAAAGGCAAGGTCAGGTATGTGGTGGCCGGAGTCAACCACCAGGCTTTTTTCCTGAAGTTTGAAGTAAACGGTTGCGATGCTTACCCGCGACTGCACGAAGCAATGGCGAAGCCTGAAGTCTACAGGAAAGACAAGGTTCGTTTCGAGCTGTTCCGCCATTTCGGATTCTTCCCGACCGAATCGAGCGGCCACGGCAGTGAGTACATGCCGTATATCCGCAAGCGGAAAGATCTGATCGATAAATTCTGCAGTCTTGAGCCGGGTTCCGAAAAGGACTACAGCATGAGCGCGGGAACTTCGGGAGCATCATTGAAGGTATGCGCTGCCCTGCAGAAGCTAAATGAAAAGGAGATTGCCGCGCTGCTGGCCGGAACCAAGGAATTTGACCTTAACCCCAGCGATGAATACGCCGTACAAATCATACGTGCAATAGAGACCAACGTGGCATTGTCGGCCAATCTCAATGTAATGAATCGCGGACTGATCGCAACTCTGCCCCCGGAATGCTGCGTGGAAGTGCCGTGCCTGGTGGACGGCGGCGGGATTGCACCTTGCCGGATAGAAAACTATCCGGAACAGCTTGCCGGACTCAACCGGGGAATGATCAACCTGCAGATGATGGGCGCGGAGGGTGCGATTGAATACAACCGGCGGAAGATTTTCCAGGCCATCGCTCTTGACCCGTTGACGGCGGCAGTATGTTCGCTCGACGAGATCCAGGCGATGACAGATGAATTGTTCGCATCATTGGGAGAGCAGATTGATCCGCGCTTTTTGTAGCTATTATCGTATATGGAATCGTATTTTTACCGTTCATGATTGCGAAGCAATCTTTTGGAGTGCGCAGTGTCAGCTGCGCTTTTGGATTGCCTTAAAGCGGCGCGTACACGCCGCACTCCGAAAGACGCTATGCGTCATAGAAGTTCCGGGGGAACCGTTAAAGACAAAACAGCAAGGAAAATGACTATGATTGAAAAAAAAGAAAACTACTTATTGTCAATGCTTTACAGCGAACTGGCCGATGCTGTTGGGAGGGAATACGTTTCCTCCAATGCGGCCGACCAGCTCGGGCACTCCATCGACTACTATTGGATTCCGGAAATGTGGCACGCCAGTGGCCGCGAAAACCCCAAACCGGAATTCATTGTCCATCCCGGCTCCTCTGAAGAAGTAGCCAAAGTGATGAGGATAGCAAACCAGTACAAGATTCCGGTCACACCATGGGGAGGTGGCTCCGGCTCGCAAGGTGGTGCGCTGCCGATGTACGGAGGAATCATTCTCGATACGAAACGGATGAACAAGGTAATCGCCATAGATACGGAATCGCTCACAGTCACCGTTGAAACCGGCATCAACACCCAGCACCTCGAATGGACGGTGGAGAAGGCTGGCTTTTCCACAATGCACCTTCCAGCATCGATAGCCTGCGCCACCCTGGGAGGTTTCCTGGCACATCGCGGTACCGGCGTACTGTCAACCAAATACGGCAAGATCGAAGATATGGTGATGTCGCTTGAGGTTGTCACGCCGACCGGGGAGATCATCAGCACACTGCCGGTGCCGCGCCACGCCTCAGGACCCGACCTGACCATGCTCTACCTGGGCAGCGAAGGCACTCTCGGGGTGATGACCAAGGTCACATTGAAAATACATCCGATTCCCGAAGTGCGTAAGTTTCATGCATTCCTCTTCAAGAACATGCATGAAGCGATGGTGGCCGGCGCCGACATCATGCGGAGCCGTCTGCGTCCTTGCGTGATCCGGCTTTACGACGAAGCGGAAACCGCCCGGTTGATCAAGCGTGTGCTTGGAATTGACAAACAGGGTGCATATCTGGTGTTCGGTTTTGACGGCTCTGAGAAAATAGTTGATCTTGAGATGGAACAGGCATGCTCCATCTGCAAGAAGCAGAAACCGGAAGACCTTGGCTGTGAAATGGGGGAGGCGTGGTGGAATCACCGCTACAAATTCTTCTATCCGCCCTACATGTTCCATCTGCCGCAGGCGTTCGGAACTCTCGACACTGTTGCGACATTCGCAAATATAGAAAACGTCTACTGGGCGATGAAAAAAGCGGTCCAGGACAATTTTCCAGAAGCTACGTTCATAGGCCACTATTCCCACTGGTACGAATGGGGCTGCATGCTCTATGCCCGTTTCATCGTGGAAAACCCGCCGCAGGATCCGAATGAAGCCACACTTTATTACAATAGAATATGGGATCTGGCGATCCGGGCGGCAATTCGAGAGGGCGGCGTAATAAACGAACACCATGGCGTCGGCATTAAGCTCGGGAGGCTGATGAAGGAACTCTATGGTCCGGCCTTCAATGTCCTTCAGGGCATCAAACAGACGCTTGATCCCAACAACATCATGAACCCAGGTAAAATGGGATTCGGAAGGTGAAAGGTTATTGCAAGTAACAATAAATTAGGCGGCCAAGGGCCGCAACTTTTTAAAATAGTTACAGAGATACAAAGGCACAGAGGCACAAAGTTTTTGAAAAATGCCAAATATCGAATATGTTGGTTCACAACTTCAGTTGTGTCTTTTTCTTTAAAACTTGGCCTCTCGGTCACTTGGCCACTGGTCACTTTGAAATTCCTATACCTTAAATTAGGTGGATGGAGGCCGCAACTTTTGAACATTCGAATTACGAATATCGCATTTGAGATATCCAAGAGTTCTCACACAAAGTCACGGAGCTCACTGAGTTTTTAATAATAGTACAGGTTTTTATAGAATGAACGGAATCTTTTCCGCAGGAAAATCTGGCAGGCCAGATAAAAATGTTTTTCATGCACAGAAACAAATCCTCTTTCCGAGGACTTGATTTCCGTGTAGAGAAAACATTTGTGATTCCGTTCTCTTAACACCGTGCTCTCGGTGTCTCTGTGAGAGATAATCTTATCTGGGAGTTAGAAAGTTGGGAAATACGGAAGCTAAATATTGTGCCTGATATTCAAACTTTGAAATTCCTATACAATACAAAACAAATTAGAAAGGACGCAGATTTATGAATATAGACAGTTTTCAAGAAACCATTAACGCATGCCGTTTCTGTTTCATGTGCCGGCATCTGTCGGCAGTCGGCAACGTCACATTCCGAGAATCCGACACCCCGCGCGGACGAGCGCTTATGGCCGGAAAAATGCAACAGGACATCAAGCTGCTTCACCCGGATTATGTCGACGCATTCTACCGTGCGGAATTGTCCGCAGCCAACCGTTTCCATTGCGTGAGCCACTATGATGAAGTAGGCTTAATCCTGGCGGCGCGACGCGACATCGTAGAAACCGGACTGGCTCCGGAAACCGTCAAGAAGCTGGCATCTGAACTGCAGAAAACAGACTTTAAGGTTAAGGGGGCTGGCACCACACTCTATTATGTTGATATTTACAGTGACGAAGCCAATGCGCCGAAAGGATGTAAGACCATTTCAGGCGGCGACACCGGCAAGGCGTTGGAAGTGCTAGGTTTCATTAAAGAGGCCGAATCCGTATGGGCCAAGTTCCAGGCGGGCGTCAAGGCTTCCGGTTGCCAGACTGTCGTGACCTCGTGTCCGGCCAGCTATGACATGATGAAGAAACGTCTCAACGGAATTAAAGTCCTGCATAGCTCTGAATTCATAGAGGGGAAACGCGGTTCCGGTCCTATCTATTATCTGGACAGCGACTACCTGAAAAACTACCACGACAATATGGCAGCGCCCCGAAATCTTCTGAAAAAAATGGGATATGAGTTGAAATCCTTCGGCACCAATTGTGAGGAATCCTATTCCGCCGGTGAAGGCGCTGTGATTTATGATAAGATCAACCCGGAATTGACGGCTAAACTATGCGGACGGGTCGCCGAACTTACCGACAATCCAACCACGGATATTCTTGTTACAGCTTCGCCTTACACAAGATTTGTATTTAACAAGTATACCCCGCAACTCAAGGTATTGCTGCTGGATGAAATCGCGGTCAAGGGAGTCAGATAAATGGCAATTGCAACTTTAAATCAAATTCTTCCACAGGCCCGTAAGTCCGGACGTGCCGTAGGCGCGTTCAACATCGCCAATTACGAAACCGCCAAGGCGGTAATGTTCGCCGCCGAAGCGGAAAATCAACCAGTGATCCTGCAGGTCTACCAACGACTGATGACTGATCCGTACATTGGCGCCTTGGCGGCAATGATGCGGACTATGGCGGAAAAATCTCCCCTCCCCGTGGCGGTTCACCTGGATCATGGCGCATCTTCTGAACAGGTTAAACTGGCGATAGAATGTGGTTTTTCATCGGTGATGTTTGATGGTTCACAGCTTCCTTTCAAAGAAAATATCGAACAGACATGCCGGGTGGCTGATTACGCCCACAAGCATGGCGTGACGATTGAGGGAGAGATCGGACATGTGCCGTTGAACGGCACCGAAGGCGCAGTAAACATCACACTGTCAATGCCGGAAGAGGCCGCCGAGTTTGCATTAAAGACCGGGGTTGACGCCCTGGCGGTGTCTATTGGCACCGCCCACGGCTACTACTGTGAAGAACCTAAGATAGCGATCGACCTGGCGCGGCAAATCAGCGCAGCTGTAGCTATTCCACTGGTATTGCACGGTGGATCCGGTACGCCACATGAAAAAATAAAATCGGTAATTCGCACCGGCTTCGCCAAAGTCAACGTTGCAACCGAATTCCAGCACACATTCCAGTTAAGACTGGCAAGCGAACTGGGAAAACTAGACGGCAAATTCATGCCTCTGGACAAGCTGATGCTGCCGGCAACTGAAGATGCCGTGCTCCATTTGCGCAAGCTAATCCGGATGTTCGCAACACCATAATCCTTGGCAACAATACAATGTAAAGCGTAATGCGGGAATAGATTTCCTTCTTAGAGTTGACGATGAATCGTGCCAAGGAACCCTGCATTTTCCACAAGATTATAACGGGCCTTTTCTTGAATATTATTAACTTGCAACAAATCTGCAATCCCACTTAAAAATGCGCGGAATATATTGTACCTTTAGGAGAAATATAAATCATGAATAATAAAATAACGGGAAATAATATGTCGGCCATAATAAAAAAATGGAAGAACGTCGAACTGTCGGTGAATCTTGGAGATGGAATCTACAATCTCAAGGTAGGACAGGTCCAGATGAATCGCTGTACGGCGCTTCTGGAAGAATCCGGGTCTTTGCATAAGACATCGAACTGGAATATCGCTGATAACGGACAGGACAAGTTGATAGTCGGAATGGAAACATCCTTTGGAAAAGCGCAATTAATTTTTTCACCCGCTATGAATGGGGACAATGTTCCAGGAGTAAAAATACAGATCGCGATGGAACTATCGAAAAAAACTGATTCCGTCCGGCTGATCCCGCTGATGGTGCCTGTCTTGCCTGCAGACCATGTATTGGAGCATGGACGCAAGATGGGTGGTTGCAGAATGCTCAAAACCCCTGTCAATACCGATTTTAAAAGCGTATTCCAATCCATGATAACCCATGCGGGAGCATCACTACAGTTCACTCATCCGCTCCGTCAGACACAGCAGTCTGCGATAAGTGGAACAATCAACGGCAGTAAAATCTCCGATCTCACGGTTTCGACAGATATAAATACATATTTGAAAAACAGCATAGCGTCTGAACCGGTCAGCATTTTTGCGTCGATCAATGGACATGACTTGATGAAAGCCTACGGGGAGAGCGAACGTAGCAAGTCAAAGAAGATAATCATTCATAAGCCTGGATGGAACAGCTGGGACTACTACCGATGGACAATAACTGAAGAAGAGGTGTTGAAAAATGCTGCGTTCATAAAAAACGATCCGGTGCTCAGCAAGCACATCAAACGTATCACGATAGATGACGGCTGGCAATACTGCTGCGGAGAGTGGGATGCAAATCCGTTATTCCCCAACGGAATGGAATATCTCGCCCGTAAAATAACCGAAATGGGGTTTGAACCTGGCCTTTGGATTGCTCCGACCATCTTTGAACCGCACAGCCGCATGGCCCAGGTGAAAAGCGAAATGATGGCTGCCGGGGTTTCAGGAAATCCATGCCTGGCCTATGAATGCATGAGGAGGTACGGTTTCGTACTGGATCCTACCCGTGAAGATTCAAGGGAATGGCTCTACCAACTCTTTAAAAGATATGTGAATATGGGCTATAAGTTTTTCAAGCTTGATTTCCTCGCTCAGACCCTGAAGGCTAAGAAATTCTTTGACCCTGCCGTACAAAGAGGGGAAATAATGGGAAAGATAGTTGAGCCTATACGGGCGGCGACAAAAGGCAAAGCGCGGATTCTCGGCTGCAACTATAATTTTGAAGCAGGAGATAAGCTTGTTGACAGTGTCCGTGTTTCCGGGGATGTGCATGCAGATTGGAATTGCATCAAGGAGAATTCCCCGTCCATTGCCGCCAGATTCTGGTCTCAAGGCCGCCTATGGGACAATGATCCTGATTTTGCATTATGCCGCGGGCCGCAAACCTCCGACGATCCTGCCATAAACGACTTGAAGCCATGTCTTGTATTTGTTACTCCTGACACGTCGGAGAAAGATTCTCCTTCGGCAAACAATGCTTTCGCATCCGCAACACTTGAAGAAGCGAAAACCTTGCTGGGCTTGGTGATCATAAGCGGAGGCTGTGTCAATCTTTCCGACAATCTTCCCAAGCTCAACGCGACAGGTCTGGCTCTTTTGCGTAAAACTGTTTCAGCCAAACGTGGCGCCGCGGGAATCCCATTGGATCTCTTCCAGTCTGAACACCCATCAAAATGGATACAGAAGACATCTGCAGGCCACAGGATCATGCTGGTCAACTGGAGCGATGAGGAGAAGATCATGTCGCTTGACCTTAAGGAACATGGCATCAGCTCTTCAAAACTGATTGATCTCTGGACGGATGAAGCAACAGCGGCAAGCAAAGGCAAGATTGTCAGGAAATTGAAACCACACGCCAGCTACCTTGCCTACTACTGAAGCGCGTTAGGGAAACCCGTAATTTCGTGAGTTCGGAAGTCTTGTTGGTGTTCACAGCCTCAACTCGCCTTGTTATTTATTGGATTGGATTAGAATTCCATTGAATTCTGGATTTTGAATTTAACTGCTCTTTTCTTCCACTTGATGATTGAGACCGCAATTACAATTAGAAGCATCCAAAGCGCGGCCCACAGGAACAGTCCATATCCGCTCCACCAGCTGATCCCGGCAAACAATTTCCTGTCCATGAACGGATATAAAAGATGCTTGGTCGAGGACGCGTGTGTGAAGACGTCGACAGAAATATGCAGCAATGGACCAAACGCTATCTTCCAATTGACAAAGATGGCTAGAGCTCCGCAAAGAACAAGATTGAAAAGCAATGAGTGCGGCAACGTGTAGCAAAGCAGAGACATATCCGGAGAAAGGTGTGAAGGCAGCCACAGGATATCCGGGGTCAGCCCCAAGGCTCCTGCGGCAATCAGGAATCTTGTTCTCTGCTCACCGAGGCCGTACGCGAGAAGCGAAGCCGATCCAAAATGAAACAAGGCATCCATGCTATTTGTAATTCCCTATCTTTCTCAGCTGATATCCTTGTTCTTGAAAGTGATGATTGTAGCTGAACAGAATAGCACCACATACAACAGGAGATACGTCATGTTGTTGGCGATACGCCATAGCGGGACCGGGTCGAGCCAGAAAAGGACACAGCTGTTCATCACATGCGAGAGCAGATAAGGCCTGAGCGAGGTGAGAAGTGGAAGATTCTCCAGTATGTATGAGACAAAATAAAGAGTGATTCCGGCAACCGTGGCGGATGTCATCCTGTTGAACAATGTTGAAAAGAACAGAGTGAGAGTTCCGAGAACCATTATTGACAGGCTGTAGTACACAACCACAATGGCATATTTGACGAGCGCCTGCGAAACAGTCATTATCGCAAGATCAGTCCCGAGCCCCATCTGGAATAGAGGCACGATCTGGGTCTTCTGCCATCCGAAGAAGAAGTATCCGGCGATAAGGCTGATAAGTCCGAAGTAGATGCAGTAGGCAAATGAAAAAAGGAACATAGCCACTATTTTCGAAATGATGATCCGGGTTCTTCCGCGTGTACGCGAGGCATAGAGGCGCAGGCTCCCGTCCTGCACTTCGCCTGCAATGAGATCCCCACCAACCGTACAGATAAGGATTGGAAGTATGATTACAAAAGTCGGGGCAAGCAGGCATCTGGCAAAAAACAGCCCGTCTATGAAACTCTGGAAGTCCTCAAGCTTCAGCCCAACTTTATCAATTTCGCTGAAACGGTAGAAATCCTCTGATCTGTTCAGTCCAATGACAACAAGTGCAATAAGCACCAGATGCCCGACCACGGCAATGAAGTTTTTTTTCTGGGACATTATCTTCAGGAGCTCATGTCTTATATCATTTAACATCTGTCTCCCCGTCTGTGACTTTCAGGAAGAACGATTCAAGCTTATGCTCTTCCTGATAGATGCTTCGGACGCGTATACCTTTGCCTACAAGAAGAGAGTTGATGTCGGCAGCACAGTCGCAACTTGCAGAAACCACCAGTTTTTCCCCGTTGACATCCACAGATGTGACCGGGCATTTTTCCGTGAGACGGAATTCCGAGAGACATTTTAGGGCAGCATCCACAGGTTCTGCAATTATAATTATGGCACGCTGACTTTTCAACAGATCACCAATGTTTCCGCCCGCCACCATCTTCCCTTTATGGATTATCGCTATTTTGGTGCAGATCTGTTCCACCTCCCCGAGGAGATGGCTGGTAAAAAGCACAGTTGTGCCGAAATCCCTGTTGAACTCCTTTATGAGGCTCCGTATTTCGAGTATGCCGTTCGGATCTAGCCCGTTAGCCGGTTCGTCCAGTATGATCATGCGCGAATCGGGAAGAAGCGCAAGCGCAAGCCCGAGCCTCTGTTTCATTCCGGTGGAGAAGTTTAAAACCTTGTCGTCCAGCCTGGAAGTCATATTCACAAGCTCTACAACCTCAGTCATTTTCTTATTGAACTTGTCATCGCGCAGGCCGGTGAAGACCTTAAGGTTCTGACGCGCGCTGAGGTAAGGTATGAACGCCGGCCATTCAATCACTGCACCCACCTGTTGCATGGCCAGGGAATGTTCACTGAAAACATCGTACCCGTTGATGGTGACTTCCCCGTCTGACGGCCAGATAAGGCCAGTTATCATTTTGATAAGCGTGCTTTTGCCTGAACCATTGGGACCGAGGAGGGCGAAGATATCATGCTCGCATATTTCCATGCTGATGTCGTGGACTCCGTGTCCGCCAGGATATTTCTTGCTCAGATTGCTGCATTTCAGCATATTATTTCATCTCCAGTTCTCCGGTGACGCGCGCATCTATGTAAAGGAAATTCTTGGGTTTGGATTTCTCATGGAAATTATCATAATCCATCATGAGCACCCTGTTATACCCCATAAGCTTCATGGACCTCTCGTCGACTTTCCTGCCATTGACTACAGACGACTGCCATTCATAGCTGAGACCTTCCTTTAAAAAATATTTTTTATCAGTGTCCGCCGGACAGAGGAACACGTCCGAATTACCAGAGACATCGGATGACAGTACAGTCCTGATCGACGGCAGGCCTTCCTCGCCTGGGGGAGGATCAGACGGAGTCATTGTGCATGTCGGGAGGATATAATTGTTGCTCGATGCGTACATTTCAATGGCGTGCCCGATCTGCCGCAGATTGTTCATGCAGGAGGTTTTCAGCGCCTTTGACTTCATCTTCATGCTTGCAGGCAGGATCAAACCGGCAAGAATACTTATTATTGCGATGACCACAAGGACTTCGATAAGCGTGAATCTATATATTTGTTTTTTCATTCCAGATTCTCCAGAGTGGCGACCCATTCCTTCACAATAGGCGCCATTTCCTTCCTTTCTTCAGGTGTCGCCAAGTTAACCATGGTATTGTCAACTGCCTTCATATATACGTCCTTCATCTGGGACTTCAATTCCTTCTTCTCCTCCCTGGTCAAAGATTCCGAAGTCTTGCGGTTCCTCTCCGCCTCCTTCTTCATTTCCGCCATCAGGCTCTTTCTTTTATCAGGTTCCATTGCACGAATCAATTCAAGCCCTTTGCTTATGCTCCCAGAGATGGTCTTGACTATTACTTCATCGCGGTCTTTTTCAGGAAGCTTCTCCATCTTATCGCGCAAATGGGCGTAAACTTCCTTTGAAGCCTTCCCCTTGTGTGCATTCCTCTGAAGTTCGAGCCTTGTTATGGCATCGGCAAGTTCATCTTTTGTCCAGTCCTTCTTCTCCAGAATCTGATTCGGGGTCAAAGGCTCTCTTTTACCTGATATATATTTGGAAAGCATGAGAAGGGCTCCGCATATGGTCAGGGCTATAATTCCCGACACAATGAAAAATCTCAGTTTGGCTCTGCGATGCTTGTTCTTCATTTCCTTCCTCTTCTGATTAATCCAATGTTTTCATGAAAAATAAATGAAAATAGGCAAACGCTCAACATCTTTTTAATTAGTCATAACAGACAACAATGGAAAGGTTTGCGAATGATTGAATCTAACACATAGGGGAACTTATTTCAAGATACGCCTAAGTTATTATTCAAGTATGTTTGGCAATCTATAGTGTTCTGTACCGGCTTTTATTTTGGCAGGAGACACATCTAATCGTTCGAAGCGCAAAAACAGGCCCCAGGCCGCACCGTGATTGGTGCCAAAAGCGATCACGAGCTGATGTTTACCTGCGCTGGCTTTGAACTTGACAGTCTTCGCGTCCTGCAAGGCGGGGTTGCTTCCGTCCGGATCGTGAAACAGTTCCCGACCATCAACCCAAATCTTGACCGGGCCGTCATATCCGAGCAAAGCACCAAGTTTCATCTCTTCCATGCACTCAATATCGCAGACGCAATAGAGAAGTCTGTCGGTTTTCCCTGCCGCCGCAATCTCGGCTCGCATATTGCAGAAATTATCGCTGAACTTTTTCTTCTCAAGCCCCAGCACGTCCATATTTGGAAATTTCAGGCCGTTGAGTTTATCAGCGCCCGGGTGAAGGCGGCTTACGCGGAGCTCCCTTACAAATTTTGTCGCCGCCCTGGTTTTACCCAGCATAAACGGGCCGAACACCGGCAGCGAACGCCCCGCCGCATCGGAGATATTGCAGAAAGGGTCTGTCCCAAATCCGTAATGGATGGCAAACGCCCCGAGCTGTGCTGCTGTTCGGGTTGTGCGTACAATTGCACGGGCACCATCCAGCTTCACGTCAAAGACGAAACCGGTTCCGGCCAATCCGTCGACCCCGGCAAGGGTGAAACCATACGGGCGCCCTGCGGCCTGAAGCCTGCCTGCGACATTCGCAAACTCAACCACCACATTTGCGGTGCCATGATCGGATTCTTTTTCTATAGTAACTTTCTTAAGTTCCATGGGGGGCTTGCCAGCCCTGGCGCCGCGACACAACACATCCATCGCCTGGGCCATACGCTCTCCTAAGACTATTGATCCTGAACCACTGACATGATAACAGTCATCCATTGAAACATCTATTGACGGCACGGTCAGGCAGTTTCTGATGACCCGAGGAAGACACCTCTGCTGTTCCTGTACCGAGTTCCAGGACATGTTATCGCTCAGGCCGAGTACATGTGCGAGCTGCACTTGGACAAACGGCATATTCGCATATCCGAGGTCACGTCGGACGGCAGCAATGAATTTTTTCATCCTGTTGGTGAACAGAGGCGCATCCGCAGGAGTCGCATCACTTTCTCCCTGATACCAGATCATGCCAGCCACCCTGCCCCCGTTTTTAGCGACGCGCCGGAGCATGGCGCCGTAAAGACTGTTGCCACCCTGCGTCTTTAACGCAGGATCCCATTGCGACATTCTGGTGCCGCCGTGCGCGCAGGCAATAACTCCCTGCGGAACTCCGCTGGTTTGTTTCATGCGCAGTGCGAACGGAAATCCCGGTCCGGCGCAATATCTACCGGCGGCGGTCCGTCGATTGCCACAGCTGATTGTCACATGAATTGGATCCACTGCAATTGAAAGGTCATGGATCGGTTCCTGGGCAACTCCCCAATGATCATCCATATAAAATGCACGTACTGATATATCCCGCTTCAGTCCGTTCTGCCTGTCCCCCAGCCCCTGCATATTGGATTGTCCGCCCAGTATCCAGACATCGCCGACAAACACATCCTTTATGATTGTTCTTTCCTTGATCCTGGAATCCTCTCCCTCGATAGCGAGATCAATCGTGTATGGTCCTCCAACGGGGATTCCTGTGATACAGGCTCTGAACTTGCCCATGCGTACCGCTCCAAGCCTGATCCCGGCCAGCCCTTTCACAGTCTTGGCGCCAGCCTTCACAGTGGCTAACAGGGTGCCGTCAGATTTGGCAACTCCGCTAAAGGTTGCTTCGCTCACGTTGCGACGGGTCCGTTGCAAAACCATGTGATTAAAGAGACCGGTCAGGATCTGCATTCAGGAACACCTTTGATAACTTTAACTATCCCCTTGGCTATATCCTTGATATCCTTGTCATTATATACCGGCAGCACTGCGATTGGCGCCATTCCTCCAATGATTTCATCCGCCGCTTCAAAATCCTTTTCTTTGTAGATATTTTTATTTTTCATATCAGCATTGATAGCCGCATAGGTGTTGAAAACCCCGCATCCGGAAGTGGCGCCGTAGACAAGTCCCTCCGCCAGATACGCCTCTTTGAATTTTGCCGCAGCAGCTTTCGAACCCAAGTCTATCGAAACAAGAATTCCGATATCGTTTTTCGGATTGACGTCCCTGAATTTCAAACGTGGAAGCTCTTTCTTGAGTATTGCGCGCAATTTTGCAGATTTCGTCCTCGTCTTCCTTACTATGTCGGGCAACTTCCTCAATTGAGCCAAGGCAACGGCACCGGTAATTTCATTCATCCGCCATTGGGAACCGAGTAATGGCTCTGTCATCCTTTTCTTTTCCAGATTCTTCTCAAATGATGCCCTCAGCATACCAAGGTCATGGAATCGCACAGCGCGTTCAAATATCTCCTGATCATCAGTCACCAGTGCGCCACCGTCGCCTGTGGTAATCACCTTGTTGTTTTGAAAACTAAAGATGGCAACATCTCCGAGCGAGCCGAGCTTCTTTCCATCATATGTGCCACCGATTGACTGGGCGACATCCTCAATCACTTTAATCTTGTGTCTGTGCGCAATTTTAACTATTTCATCAAGCCTGCTGGCAGCACCCTGGTAGTGAATGACAATGACAGCTTTGGTCTTCTTGGTGATCTTGGATTTGAAACTCTCCGGGTTCATATTCAGGCTGCCGTCAATATCCGCGAAGACCGGAGTCGCCCCTGAAAATGCGATTGCGTTGTAATCCGATATCCAGCCGAGGGCGGGAAGTATCACTTCATCTCCAGAACCTATATTCAAGCCTCTCATGGCACAGAAGAGTGCTCCTGATCCTGAGGAAACGGCCAGTGAGTATCTGGTGCCGATATAAGCGCTTAATTCCTTTTCGAACTGTCCCGTCATATTGAGGCAGTTAGCGCCATAGTGACGGAAGAGGCTTTTCGCATCAATCACCTTGTTGACAAGCGCCTTTTCCTCTTTGCCTATTAAATTAGCCCCGATGTATTGCGGGGGAAAAGGTTTCGTCCTGACTGGCTTCCCGCCGTCTATTGCAAGTTTTTCCATATATGTCATCTCCTTTTATAAGTGAAAAAGCTTAATGGCGTTTTCCCTTGCTATTTTTTTGAAAACAGTATTGCTGATCTTCTTTTTACTTTTTAAGCTGAGCAGAAATTCCGGCAGCCGTATTGGCATTTCGGCACCACAGACATCAGTCCCGAACAGGAGCCTGTCCTGAAACTCATTGAGGAATTTCACGGCATATGCAGGGTCGCGGGAGAGAGCGTTATAGCCACTGCCGGCGGATAAATCGCCATACATGTTGCCATATCGCCTGAATAACTTTGGGACCACCCCCTCCTCATGAATTGGATATCTTGGATATCCGGCCCGATCAAGAGGAGTGTCCAGCCTGGACATTTCCGCCCAGAACGCAGGACCGTGTCCGAGGATGATCAACTTCGGGAAATTCCTTAACGTCTGCTCAAGCTGCGGCAGGCCGGGGTCATCGTAGAACCCGTAGTTGCCGCCGATGCGGGCGGAAATATCGAAGGTGAAAGGCAGGCCTGCCGCCTCCGCGTGTTTGAACAAATTCTGTGAGCGCGGATCCATGAATGGGATATTCGGCATCACTTCACCAATCCCATAACAGCCGGCCTTCTTGTAGTGGTCAATCCAGACATTGAGTTTTGCATCCGGGGAGTTGCTGATGCCACGCGGATCAATATTGCAGAACGGAAGCAGGCGCCCGCCGCTTTTTCCGCACATATCCATGATATCCTCGTTCGACTGCGGGAGATATACTTCCGGACCTATGAGCGGGAGAAGGAACCCCATCTCAATACCAATCTTGTCATACCTCTTCAATAAATAATCCGGAGTTATAAAAACCGTGTTTCCGTCCTGCGGCGGAGTGCCCTTCCTGTATGCATGCGCATGAACATCTATGAACATTGATCGCCTCCGTTATCTTTTTTCTGTATATACATTATTTCCACCTGGTTTCACTGGCTTGAAAGTAAGCGATGGAACCTCGCCGCTATAGGTGATCGTGTGGATGCCGTTACTAGTGGGATAGGCAATGTCAGCACGGCGATCAAAATCATTTGGCTTAGTCAATCGTCGCATCTGTTCGCTCTTCGGTGACAGATATTTTTCTGCAAAATGTTTGAGCAAGATGGTGCGGTCTCCGATCTGGTGTTTGGAGTCCATGAAAAGTTTCCCATCCACATCGGCCTTCGTGATGAAATGCGTCTCCACATCGAGGCCTGCCACCTGCATCGCGTCAGCCACTTTATGTTTGTCGGCTGCGAGACAGACGGGGTCGTCTTCGCCATGAATGATCACGATTTTACAGCGATTCTCGTTTTTTGCCTGCAGTGCGAGGTGCTCTGGATTACCGAGGTTACGGATCTCCTGCATGTCAGGGGAGAGATAGCTTGGATTGGCGGGATCCTTGCTGTAGCGCGCGTTCAGGCCGCTCCCGCCTGGCAAGTTGTAGGCGACGTCATCGGTGAGGGCTGCCATGCCGGAGAGATCCACAATGCAGGCAAATGTGTTCGGTGCAAACTTGTTTGCCATCTGGGTGACATTACCGCCGCCCGAGCCTCCTGTGCAATAAATGCGAGTAGGATCGAATGGATGGCTTGAATCCTTCAGGCTCCGATAGACGTATTGCAGCGCCCTCAGCGCATCCATCGCCTGCACGTAACCGAAATCGTAAGGCTCAATCTCGTCCCCTTTACCCTTGTCACCGCTCTGGTAGTAGGTCACACCAATCACCAACAGATCGTAATCTTCAGCTAAGTTGTTTGGATTCGGAGTGTTCTCCCAGATCTTGCCGCCCCAATTGTGCAGAGAGAGCATGATGCCGGTCTTTGCGGTGACGTTTGCCAGCCGATTGCTTGGGTAAACGAGATGGAGCGCCAGCTTTCGCAGCGGCTTTGACTGGTCATCTCTGACCTCGATCTCCACCGTACCGCTTCGCTCCGGCAGACTGGGTTTCAGAGCTTCAATCCCCTCAGCTACTAAGCAAAAAACACTTAAACAGATTCCGATCATTGCCGTGTATTGACATGCCTTCATAAGTTCCTTAATAGGTTGTGTCCATTAACTCCACGTTATTTTTTCCTGAATCTCCGCACTTCATCTTTGAAGACCTTATAGATTTTCTTCTCCTTGTAATTTTCGTCAAGGAGCCCGTAGCGGAACAGGCATTTCCCCTCGTTGTACCACTTCCAATGAAGAGGAACGCGCACATCCATCAACGACCACAGGCAATACCCTTTGAATTCCTCGCAGCCTGCTATTGCGTCCATGCATTCACGAAGTATTTTCGCATGCAGCGCCTCGCTTCCCATGACATCGTCTGCGACTTTCGCACCAGGCAGGGACACGCATCCGAATTCGGAAAGCATGAGCGGTTTGTTGTACTGGGCGCAGAGCCTTGCGAATCTCGGATATGCCTCTTTCGCCATGCCCGGCTTTTCAACGTAGCAGTTGCCCGCAAGGACATCAAAGAGATTGTACCATTCTGGAGGGTGCATCGGACGGAAATGTTCTCCTTCCTTTCCTGTCATGAACTCATCCGCCTGTGAAGGCGACCAGTTGCGGTTGGTAGCCACGAAATTGCAGGCTTCGGCACATGAGACAAGCCGGGAATTGTCGAGTTCACGGACTCTTTTCACCGAAGCGAACCAGTATGGATAATTGTTCTCCTCCGGCTTGTCCGGATTCCGCCAGCAGCATTCATTCGAGACCGACCATATTACAACGCTTGCACGGTTCCAGTCGCGTACAATGGCGTCTTCAAGCATTCCGACAGCCCTTTCCGTCTGGGCCTGTTCAGCCATGTTCAGAAGCCAGTACACGGGAACTTCCTCCCACCACATCAAACCGGCCTTGTCCATCGCCCTGCCGAAAATCTCCGCGTACGGATAATGCGCGCAACGGACAAAGTTGACTCCGAGATCCTTGAATCTTCCTATCATCAGGGCAATGCCTTCTTCAGTTGCGGTCCGCCCGGTTCCGGGAAACTCGGAATGCACGCACAATCCATTAAGGATGATGGATTCCCCGTTCAGGAGGATATCACGTCCTGAAGTTTTTATCTCCCTCAGTCCGATCTCGTCCTGTAGGGTTTCATCTTCAGTTTTCAAAGTGACTTTGTAGAGTTTCGGATTTGAAGGGCTCCATAATTTTATTTTACCTATCGGCACAGTGAAGGAATCTGAAACCTTAGCCCCCGATGCGCATTTCATCTTTTTCTTTATGCCGAGTTCCGGTATTTCAAAAACAATGTCCAGAGTTGCGGCCGAGTCCCTGGAATTAGCCATGACATCCACTTTTATTTCAGCATTCTCCCCTTTCAGACTTGTTTCAACCTTGAAATTTTCGATGTAAACCTTAGGAAGAATTATAAGCTTCACAGAATTGAAGATGCCGCCGTCATTGTTCCAGTCATGAATTTCGCCGGGAACCCTGTCCGCCTTCAGCAGATTTTCAAGAAGGACGAAAATACGGTTGCTCTTCAGCAGGCAGTCGGTGACATTTACCGTGAAAGGGGAATATCCACGGTCACGTTTTGAGACAAGATGCCCGTTCAGATAAATTTCAGATGAATATAGGACTCCGTCAAAAACCAGGAATGCCTCGTTCTTGTCGGGATTAAAATTATCAACGGAAAAATCGCGTACATAGTTGGCGTGTCCGGAATAAAGGCTGAGTTTGTCAAACTGCGAATTCCAGGTACCCGGAACCTGGATGTCCCAGAGTCCCTCCATATCCCAGCAGGGGAACATGGAATCCGCTTTGGGCGGATTCTTCCACCATTTCTGCCTTCTGCATCTCTGCATTGGATCCGGGCAGAATTTCCATGTACCGTCAAGACTGACCGACTTCCTTCCGAATGTGAACATCAATTATTCCTTTCATTATGGTCAAGCTGCAGAAACATAATTACTCTTTGTTCCAAAACTTGAGTTCATATTATACATACATATCACTGATTCCACCAGAGCGGATTGCCTGGCGCCTGTGCAGAAACCATTGCAAACTCCAGATGGCCGTCGAAATAACAGGCGTTGACCTTATCCTTGTGCCAGGTATTTTCCGAAATGCCTTCAGCAGCAGGGGCCTCGGTGAACAGAATCAGACTTGATTGTCCGGGGATTGAAGTAGCCTTCAGCTCCCGGAGATAAAAGTTGAACGCATACGAATTCCCAGCCTGCTCGAATTTAGGGGAATTATTCCATTGAGGCTTCGCCTGGGTGTCGCTGGGACAGCGAAATACGGAGATATTGTCGTTCACATAGGTGTTCAGCGGGCGCGGAACATAATGTTCGAACAGGTCTCCCTGGGCGCCGCTGTACTTGTTTCCAGATGGACGTCCCCCGTATACGTAGCGTTCCATATAGTAGGCCGGATTACCCGGCTCTTCACCCCAGAAAACCACATCCTGCCAATCCATCAGATACATCGCAAACGCCTTATGGATCGATGAAATGTTATTGCCGCAACTGGAAACCGACGCCTTGTTTTTTGCCATCTGCAAAGCCGGAAGAGTAAGCCCGGCCAGGATGGAGATGACTGCAATCACGACCAGGAGCTCCACAAGTGTGAAAAAATGAGCCCCCCCCGCACTGGATACATTCCTGTTTTTGATAGATTTCATCATGCACCTTCCTTATCTCAGGGCTGTGGTTTTTCGTCTATTATAACTGATGAACCGGCCGAAACTGAAACATCCTTTTTAAGGGCTTTCAATTCTTCCAGTCCTGGCACTGTGGATATGCTTGTGGCAATAGCCTCGGTGCCGGGGTTATGGAGTTCAAGCTTCAGACGATCCTTCGTCCAGGCTATGACAGTTATGCTCAGGTTAGGATCGCCTGAGACAATCAGGTTGCCGGCAACGAACTTGCCAGCTTTAGATGGGTCCAGACGCGCCCATGCCTTTCCTTCGAAGACACTTCCAAATGCCGGGATCGCATCACCTGACCTCCAGATTCCAACCGGCCAGTTCGGATTCATGCCGGATATCTCCAGCATGATTGGCGCAGGGCTGTCTCCGGCCTTGCTTATCTCGCCAGCTACAGAACCGTTTTCAGGCGTTACGCGTGTTGTGACCTTCAGTCCTTCGACTTTGCCGCGTTCAAGCTTCATCTGGTATGGCAGTTTCGGGCCGAACCCCCAGGCGTTCAGCCATGCTTCAGGATTCTCATCAAGATTCGGAAGCGGATCCCTGAATTGTCCATGCGGGGCAGGTACGATGAAACTTGCAGTATAGTGAGTACCGGCAGGGACGATTCCTTTTGCCGTCGGCTTATATGCCAGACCGATGAGCCCCTTGTCTATCATAAATCCTTCGCTCAGGACAAGAAAACCGCTTACTATGCCGCCGACTGGAATGTCAAGAGTTGTGGTCGGGGTGAGTTCTCCTGTGACAAATTTTCCATCCTTGTCGTACCATGAATATTTTTTGGAGCGGAGCTTGCTGAAAGCCGGAAACACTGTGGTTCCGTCACGGGGTTCGACGTCGCGCTTGAGCGTGATGTCGTACTCGAGAAGAGTTGGAAAGACTCCATCCGGCTTGAGTGCGCTAAAGCTGTAGCAACGGACTCTGGCATCATATACACCTGAAGCCTTGCTGGCCATAGCCATCCTGTTGTCGTATCCGACATCCTTGAAGAGGGCTTCAACATATTTTTCGTCCAAGATGATTTCGTTCAGGACAAGTTCCGGCGATGACAACGGGAAATTCAGCTTGGTCGCCATTGAGGTTCCAGGCGTTTCGGTGAATATCGCCGAACCTTCATCGGTACCTTTGATGGGCATGAATATGTTGAACTTGAACGGCAGGTCGGTACCTGCATACTGCAGCGCGACATGTCCGAGCCAGTTCTGACGGTCGGAGCAGCGGAAATGAAAACGTGATGGGACGGTTCTAATACTTGTCGATATCACCTTGCGCCCATTTACATCCTCCGCCATAAGCCAGAGTCCGTACTGCTTGTCATGCCGGAAATATGTCGCGGCATTAAATTCTTTTGTGTTCGGGCGCCAGCAGCGCAGGATGTTGAAACCGTCATAGAGGGTCACAGTCTTCAACGCCACGTCGCTGGAAACTCCGATATCAACACGGAACTGCTGACGGTTCTCTTCAGCCGGTCCTGCATCCCTCGGATAAACTGTCCACGCGGTCAGGCTCGGCCCTTCACTTATGATATAGCGGGACGGACATTCAAAGAAATTGCCATGCCCGGAACGGAAATAGGCTACTGCGTTCGACAATGATCCGCCGGGAAGGATCTGCTGGAATCCTGTTTTCGCCTCTTTTGCGACATCCGCAGGAGAGAAGGTCTCATGCACCACTACAGTGTTGGGAGCACTGGCACTCATGACCTGCCAGGCATAGGCGCCAAGGCTGGAGTCCACCAGTTTGCCGTTCCGGTATGTGAATATTGACATGCCCTGGATACTCTTGATACGCTCGATCGGCAGAGGGGAACTTGCCGCGCGATGAACAATGATCATATGGTTGTTGTTGCAGTAGTTGACCATGTTGATCTGCTTGACCCGCTTGCCGTCCGGCGAGAGCCAGCTCTGGCGCGGATAAAGATAGGGTCCGAGCAGCATGAAATGGTTGTTGGAGACATCCTGGATGTCATAACCGGGCAGACAGACAAAATCATCAGTCGTGTTTTTTTCGCATTGGACCTTGAGTTTTTCAAAATTAGACTCGCTCAGCTTTTCAAAATTCTCCGTGAAGACAATGGCATCGTAACCGGCCTCTTTTGCGGCCTTCACCCATTCCTCTACGCTTCCTGTGCCATCGCTGAATTCGCTGTGCGCGCCAACCAGAGCCTTGAAAAACTTCACGTCCCCAGGTACAAGGGGATCCGAAATCTGCGGCCAGTACGGTTTGTCATTGATTTTCTGAACTACTCCAGTACGGTGCTTCCAGCTGGGAAGAGGTTTGAAATTGTCGATGTCGATTACAGGTTTAAATGCAAGCTCCTCCGGATATTTCTGTACTTCAAAGGTCGGAAGGGTGTCTCCAGTCTTGAAACCGCCGAAACCGGCCTGCGCCGATCCCGCTCCAAGCCAGGCGTACAGGCGGCCAATGAATGCGCCAGTATCACTGGGAATGCGTCCATCTCCCTTTTTAAGGATAGCCCCATCCAGAGCGCCAATAGCATGCTCGCCAATATTTACACCACCTTTGGGTTTGTAGTATCCATAGGCATGTGTGTAAATTACGTCCATGCTGAGAACTCCTACCCGTCCCTTGTCAAGTGGTCGAACTGCAGCAAGCACTGGTTCCGGCTGATCGGCTTCATCCACCCATCCGAGGATTCCATCCGCGCCAAGAAGCCGCGGGGTCACTACTCTGGCACCCTTCATGGCCTTGACAAGAGGAGTCCAATTCTTATCACCTACCAATGGCGGAGCAAGGAAGAAATCGTCATAACGTGAGATTCCGGCGGGATAGTATATGCGCTTGAGACCTTCCGTAAGCTGGTGTTTTGGGAGGTTTTCCGTCCAGCAGTAACAGTTTTCCACGCCATAACATTTCCATGTTGAAAAGCCGAGCGATGCATCCATCACTGTCGCCTGTTTCATCGTCATGCCCATGCTCTTCATCCGCTGGTTGAAACCTGGAACGGATCCGTTTGTCTCAAGCAAAGCACCATAGACAAGAAGTCCTGCACCCTGTTTGACATTCGCCATTATCATCTCCATGTTCCTGTCGAATATCAGCATCTGCTGGCCAAAAATGGCGTAATATGCGCTAGGTGCCGGGAACTGTTCAATCACATAGGTGTTGAACTGCTTGAGAAATTCAGGTGTGAGCGAATCGTTCATATTTACCTTGGCATACTGATATCCCAGTTCGTCGAGCTCCTTGGCATAAGTTTCATCGAAATCAGTGTATCCGTGGCGCTGTATGAAAAGCACGCTTACGGGGCCGCCCTTCAATCCGCTGGTTTTCGGGTCGGGCAGCGGTTGTTCAGCCGCCATGGCCTGGAATGAGAGAAACGCCCATGACATAACCAACAACAGCACTCCCATCAATCTTCCGTTTCTAAACATCTTCACACCTCTTTTTATTTATACATACCACTAATTTAAATTTCAACTGAAAAAACAATCCAAGAACATGCCTTGCGGCATTGACCTTCCTTCGCCAAGGCTTCGGAGGGCAGGCTACGAACAAATTCCGAATTCGTTAGTAGTTAAGCCCGCGAGGGCTGCGCTTTTGTTTTCTTTGTTTCATTTGGCATTTTGCAAAACTTTGTGCCTTTGCGCCTCTGTAACTATTCCTGCAGGAGTTGCGGCTATCGGCTGTTCAATCTCCGGATGGTTCAACTTCAGATCCAGGGCGCCGAGACGCCTCAGATCATCAAATGAATTCACTATATGCGGAATGGCCTCGTCAAGTGGACTGTCAGCCCAGCCCTTATAGAAGTTCACTCTCTCCTTGTCCCCCTTGTCGTTGACTCCGCTGTTGCCTAAGAATAACATCTTCCCGTTCGGACCCATCTCGACATCAGGCCTGCAACTGTAGAAGAAATTTGCGAACAGGGTGAAGCTTAACGGATTTTCACCTTTTGCCCGGATAACTATATTATTGCCAAGGTTTGCAAATTGATTGTGCCCAATCGTCAGTTCCCCCGCGTAGTTGTCAATATCGAACATCAATCCTTTCGCATGTTCAGTGTCAAATTGGGCTTTTGCCCCCTGGATAGTGACGCGTCCCGGCGGATTGTCAATCCCACCCTCCATCTGCAGATATCCATATGATTGCTCGACATACAGGTCGCTGATGACAAAACTGTGGTTGTCTTTGATGATGACAGACGGCTTCCCGCTGGTCGCCAAGCGGGACTGGAATCCGATGAATCCGCTACGCTCTTTAGATTTCCCCTCCACCACTATTGAACCTTCATAGGAAACGTTGACAAGGATTGTCGCCATCGCGGAATCAATGAAGCGCAGGTTCCCGTAGGTCTGCTTCACCAGGACGACATCATCCTTGCCTAGTCCGACAAAACGTAGTCCCTGCATGAACGGCTTCATCTGATACCCGCCAAACACCCAGACATGGTCATAGGTCATGAACGATGGCTTGTCAGTACCTGTCTGAACGATATTCGCCTCGCATTCCGTGATACCGCCGTCATGCTGTCCAACTGAGATATTTTCCATTGTGACATTATCAGGAGAGATCACACGAACACACGTTCCGTCCGGCTTGCCTTTCCAGACCAGGAAAGTCAGGAACCCGGAACCTCCGACATAGTAATCGGAACCAGCGATCTCCAGCGTCTCCTTAATTATATATCTGCCTGTCGGCATATAGGCGATGGCGCCTTTCCCATGTGTCCTTGCCGCCTCGATGGTCTTCCTTACGGCTTCCGTATCATCCTTGACTCCGTCCCCGGCCGCGCCGAAGTCGCGCTTCGCATCGAAAATCTTGCCAGGAATCTTAACCTCGCTCTTCAGGAATGACTGCTTTGCGGATTGTATTACGCCGCCTCTAGAACCGGCTGGAATATCATAAGCCCAACCCGCATCAGGAAGGGAAACCTTGGCGGGATTTGGACTGATGAGTGGCCCGTCGCCTGATACCTTATTGTTGGAAAGAATAACACGCTGCTGCCTCCAGTTCGGAACATTTATTGCAGGTTTTAACTTATCTCCTTCCTTGTAGTTTGCCGGGAATCCAAAGACGCAGTCCATGACTACGACCGGCGTGCCACTTATCAAGATCATGGCACCGTCCGGATTGGTCCATTTGTCTATCCAGCAGTCCTGTATGGTTGCGGGGCAAACAGGGTCGGAGTAAGTTAAAAATAATTTAGAACCGATTGAAGTGCAGCGCCGTATCGAACTGCCATGTTCGCCCAAGGTGCTGATGTCAGTTTCGGTACTGCCTTCAAAATGACAGTCGCGCATATAGAAATTTCCACGCCTGTTGAAAAATCCAATCCCGCACTGCCTGAACTCGCAACCATTTAGGGTGTGATCATAATCATTATGCCGATTTAAGGAGAGACCAATTCCGCAGCGTTCGAAAAGGCAGTTGTCATAAAGCGTTTCAGCCGACTCCGCATTACCCGGATGATCTTTGCCAATGCGTATGCCTGCCTCTATGAAATCATAGAAAGCCATATGCCGATATGTCAGCTCCGTCTCATAGCCATATGCCTCAGGTTCGATTCCAACAGCCGCTTTACCGCGGCCATTGAACGTCAGACCTACGTATTTCGAATAGGCCACTCCAAGAGACACGAGAATTCTGCCTTTTTCTTCACCGTCCCAGAAAAGCTCCGTACTGCGCCCGTGTCCTATCAGAGAGATGCCAAGTAGCCGCTTCTTAGCGTCTGCTAATCCAAGTGTCAATGTTTTTGTGATCCTGTATTTGCCGGCAGGAAAATAAATCGTCATACCTTTCTTGGCCTGGTTGAAGGCCGCCTGGATGGCATCGGTGTCGTCATTGATGCCGTCCCCCTTTGCGGCCGGAGTCACATCGGTCTTGACGTCCACCCAGTCCGACCGTTTTTCCCACGCCAGATCAGGTATGGTTTTCCCAGCGGCGAACGCTCCACCAAGCGGTGATACCGCCAGGCAAAACAACAACAGTATCAGCTTCCGCATTCTGGACATCTTTTTATTCCCTTTCATATGCATTTGCTTGATATATCCGTATTATCTGATAAATTATGTCGATTAGTTATATTATTATTAGTATATCTAATTTTAAACATGTCAAGCAATTATAATAACATTATTTTAAATAAAATAAAGAAACAGTAATTGAGGGTGAAATCTTATGGAAAAGAAAATGCGTGTCGGGATGCTGGGAGTCGGCGGTTTTGGCGGATACCGTCGTGAAAGGATGAGGGAAAGCGGGCTGTTCGAGATAGTCACCGCGTTCGATATAAATAAAGAATCCTTGATTAAATGCGAGAAGGAGGACGGGGCAAGGCCGGTGAACAGCTTTGACGATCTGCTCTCAACGCCGGGAATCGAAGCGGTAATCATATCTACGGGCGCTAAATTCCATGCAGAGCAGGCCCTTGCCGCCATGGACAGGGGATTGCATGTCTTCGTGGAGAAACCGCTCTGCGCCAGTCCTGACGAGGTCCGGGCCCTGATAAAAAAACAGAGGGAGACCAAGATGGTTGTAGGAGTGGGCCATAACGACCACTCGCATGACGGAAAATCCCTGGCAACAAAGCGGATGATCGACTCAGGCGAACTGGGGACCGTCGTCGCCATAGAGAAGACAACAGCGCACAACGACGGGCTGAACATCAAGCCAGGCGACTGGCGCGGTGATCCGGCAAAAAACCCCGGGGGAATGCTCTTCCAGTGCGGAGTCCATGCGCTCCATGAGCTGATGTTCTACTTCGGCCCAGTAAGCGCGGTGGGCTGCATGATGCGCTATGACGTACACACGACTAAAACCGCAGATGCCGCAGTCTGCACGCTGCGTTTCGCGTCCGGCATCATAGGGACACTCAACGCCTATCACGTAACACCATACCGTCACCGCCTCGACATACTTGGCACCAAGGCCAACCTATACAGGGAGGAGCTATTCTTCGACGAGGGTGTCAAGATGTGGAAACAGGTGACCCGCTACGACGGCAAGAAAGAACCCAGGACCGCGGTGGAAATAACCGATAAAGATGACGCATGCGGAAACCTGCGCAGTTTTTACAAGGCGGTTCGCGAGGGCGTGGAACCGTATCCTTCGCTGATAGACGGCGCGCGCGCCGTACAGATCGTCTTTGCAGCCGAACAGTCGGCGGCCACAGGACGCATCATCGAGCTGGAGCAGTAAACCCAAACGGCGGCAATCGCCTTTGAAATCGCCTCAGTTTTTTGAGCACCGTCTATCTAGCCTGTGCTCGAAAAGGTATATGAAAACACTCATGGTTTGAATGTTTTAGGGAACCTCTAAAAATTGGCATATGGCGCGAGACAGGAGATTATGGATAGGCAGCTAGGAGGAAAATTGCGAGCATACCCGAAGCGGTATGTAAGCAGTTTACGACGACGCTGAAATCCATAAGAATCTGTCTCCCTGCTGGTTGCGGTTCTTTTTGGCTCAAGAAAGA
>CAZION010000091.1:0-27001 GCA_964540865.1 uncultured Victivallis sp. | reverse complement strand
ATAAGCTGAGAGTTTGGCAATGATGTCGGAACGGCAGTGCAGAAAGCGTAGGATTTCGATGTTCCCGGCTATGCTCCGGTAAAATATATAATGCTTCCCCTCCACGATATACCGGAAGTTGCTGCGTAACATTGGATGATTCCTGCCCAAGTCGGGAAACTCCACTAGCAAAGCCAAGCGCTGTTCGAGCAGTTTACTGTAAAGTGTCAGTTGTTCTTCACCCCAAGTTTCAATCGTGTATTTCGCAATCCCGGCCAAGTCTTCTGCGGCCGCACATGTTAACCAGTATCTGGCTGAACTCATTTTTTACGTCCGCATTTGGTTCGCGAAATCACGTCAGTGACTGAGTGGGGGCTGCGACCGCTGGCTGCTGCGGCTTCCAGTGTATCGTTCAACTCAGTCCAGGCGGTATCAACTATCGCGTTTTCATTCATGCGTCGCAAAGCATCCCGGACCACTTCACTGGCATTGCCGTAGAGACCGGAATGAACTTTGCGCTGAACCAGTTCATAAAGCTCCGGGGTCACCGATACGTTCATTTGCATAATCAATACTCCATTTAGCGAATGTTTTTCATAATGGAATATAGCGCGATTCTTTATATACGCCAATAATTCCGCCACTAATCAAACCACCTTTGTGCCGGTGCGGATTTTTGCTTCATACGCCTTTCCATCTATCACCTGCGATGACATCCTTGACTCCTCTGCGGCGAAAACCATCAGATGACCGTCTGGAAAACGCATCTGCCGAACCTGTTTTTCATGAGCAGTTCGCGCAGTTGATCCTTGTCTTTTATAACACACATCTGCCGCAAATAAGCCGGATCCGTATCCGGTTCGAAATAGAGCTTCAGCACATGATATGGGCAGGATTGATACTGTTTGCAGCCTTCAGGAAACTCAGGAAGCCGGCTCCGGCGCGTTTCTCATGTATTTCAAATTCAGGGCAGTCTTCAGGATAGATGTAGCGGCCGTTCTCCCAGTCCGGTGGCGGAAGGGAGATTCCAATCTCGGAAAGTGCATATTTCCATTCGGCGAGCGTTCTCTCCGGTTCGATCCTGTCGCCGGAACGGAGTATGCCGCGAACGATTTCAGAGCGGATGACCTCGACAAGTTCAAGTGCGTTCAGTTTTTTGCTTTTGATGTCTGTCCTTTAGGAAACCAGTGTCATTTATTGTCATTTTAGACAATAGCATGCGAGGTCTTTTTTTCCCAAATATAAATATTCCCGTTTCGTCCGAAACAGGAATATTTATTCCCAGACCGATTTGAAGTTGAAATAGGAGCTGCCGGGTTCGTCCGGTTCGGCGTTTGTGTAGTCGAAGAAGTCTGCGGAATTCGCAAGTTCGGGGATCGAGAACACCACTTCGGAATACAGATAGTCAAGTCCGGTAAACGGGTCCTTCCTCACAAAAAACTTGTTTGTGCGTGTATCTCGGATTTCGCCGTCTACCGGGATTTCAGCGCGGGTCATCATGAGTGGGAGACGGCCGTAACGGTAGATTTCAACCGGCGCCGGTGATTTCGCAATCAGCGGCTCGATTTCCGACTGCTCGAGTTCCGGCCATGCCTGGACCTTCGCGAATCCGAGTCTGCGAAGTTCGCAGGCCGCGAGTGAATTGCTGGCGGGCAGGGGATAGGACGATGACAGTTTCAAATCCTTCAATTCCTTCAGGAGCCCTATCTGGAAAATAGATGTCAGCCTGAACCTGCGGATTCCTTTTTCGTATGCTTCATTGATCAGGGTCCTGAGATCGGATAATTTTTCCTCCGGACAGAACTGCGGCAGAATGATTTCAGTCGAAGGAGAGAGGGGAACATGCTTTACGGCGTTAACTGCGAACGAACAAATTTCGTTTTCCTGTATTTCGTTTGCAGTCAAGCCCGCTATGGCTGTTTTTTCTTCAGGTATGTTTTGGGCCGATGTTTTTTCTTTATTGCAAGAGGTTCCTTTCAAGCTGCCATAAAATTGAAGGAAGTGTTCAAGGCGTACCTGTGCAAGTTCCCCCGAATCATCATCAGGGAGGTTCTCCTCAACCCATTTCCAGAATTCGCGGCGGACATCTTTCAGGACGCTCAGGGGTATGAAATAATTCCCGTCCACTGCTGCGTCAATTTCGCCGGGCGCCAGTATTTCCGAACTGGCCGCAGCGAATTCGCTCTTTATCTTTTCAATGCTGAGAGGATGTTTTTGAGCGGTCGCAAGCTCCATCGTCTTTTCCCAGAGAGTGGGCGTGTTTCCGTTTTTAACTTCTATCCTGAATCCTTTGGCTGAAACGGAAACATGGAAATCAATTTTCTTTTTAGGTGACAGCGGAAGCCTTGAAACCCGTCCGGTCATTTCATCAATGCTCTCCCCGATTTTATAAACGAATCCTACTGGCAGGATTTCCCTGTCGGTATGGATGAAACAGGTTTCGCCGCTCCTTCCTTCATTCACATGTGTTCCATTGACAGTCATTTCAGTAACAGTCAATGCGGTTCCCTTTTTGCCGGATTTCGCCTGGATTCGGATTCTGTCGCCGAGATGGATTTTTCTTGTGAGGGTGGCGTAGAACCCGTCATTTGCGATGTTCGCAACTTTTCCGCAGAGCATGCCGGAGATGCCGCTTGTTTCGGGACGTATCAGCTGGTGGAAAGTATCATCGGAGGTGAAACCCGGGAAATATTCGCGCCCATAGGACAGGCCAAGCAGGTTTTGCGCCTCTTCTAAGGTCTTTTTTTCATCTTCAGGGGAAGCGTCAAGCATCATCCGGTAGGCGGAAACAACATTTTTCACATAATCCTGCTTGCGGAGGCGCCCCTCTATCTTGAGTGATGAAACGCCGATCCTTTTGAGTTCCGGTATCAGTTCGAGCGAGCAGAGATCCCGTGTCGAAAAGAAGTAGCCCTCGTCGCCGCCTTTGAAATAATTATACCGGCAGGGCTGTTTGCATTTTCCGCGGTTACCGCTCCAGCCGCCGTGCCAGGATGAGAAAAGGCATTTTCCGGAAAGCGAACAGCATATGGCGCCGTGGATGAAGACTTCAATGTCAATTGGGGAAGCGGATACGATCTTGTCGAGTTCCGGTATTGTGACCTGACGTTCGAGGATGACGCGGTTGATTCCTGCCGAGGCTGCGGTTCTGACTCCTTCGATGTTGTGGATCCCCATCTGTGTGGAGGCGTGAACTGTCAGTGACGGAAAAAACTCCCTGATGATGAGAAGCACTCCGAGATCCTGGATGATGACGGCGTCTGGTTTCAGTACTGCCAGTTCGGAAAGGACTTCGGCGGCCTCCACTATTTCGGATTCCTTTATGAGGGTGTTGAAAGTCACGTAAACTTTTTTGCCTATTGAATGCGCGTAGGTCAGGAGCTTGGACATTTCATCAGATGTGAAATTTTCGGTTCTTTCGCGGGCGTTGAACCTTTTCATGCCGGCATAAACGGCGTCGGCGCCCGCATCAAAAGCGGTGAGCGCGGAAACAATGTTGCCTGCGGGTGCGAGTAGTTCTGGTTTTATTTTCATGGATTTCTCAATACACTTCGTCATGTGTTCCGACGGTTAGAAGCAGAATATTTTCCTTGCCATCGCTCACGACGAATTTGAAGATTATTCGCAAGTCATATCCGGCAGAACATGCCCAGCGACCAGCAAGAATTCCAGAAAGCTTGTGCGTTTTCAATGAAGGTTCAAATGCGTTTTCCGAGAGTTGTCCCAGAGCTGTTTTAAAATCTTGAACCTTGTCTGGATTCTTTTTGATATGTTTCTTAACTGCCCTGACAAATGATGGACTGTTTATGAGATTCCTTTTCAAGAAAGAATTTCCTTCATTATTTCATCGGCGCTGGCTTTTTTTGCTTTTCCTGAATTGTATTCCGCTTCAGCCTTATGAACCTCAATGAGAAGTTTTTTCCGCTTCTCTTCAATTATCCTTCGCGAAATAATATGTACACATTCCTCCTGGTCATGAATGGGTAGTTGTTGTGCTATTTCAAGAAGATTATTTATTGTCATTGCATTTTTCATAAAGTTTCACTCCGTTTTAGATAATCTACATTCATCCCGTAGCTTTCGCAAAAGAGGTTTGCAATAAAAGACAATGTGAATTATACATTGACATGGCATCGTTATCAGGGGAAGATAGATAAGAACATCAAGGCAGCATTGCTCAAAACAATAAACACATGAACAAATATACTGACAAGAAAGGAGTGGTGACTTTGGATCTGGAGCCAGAGCCGGCTTCTCCTCCGCCGCGGATGCCGGGCAGTCTTCTCTCGAAAGGCGAGCTCCGCATACTCGTCCTGTCAGACATGCATCTGCCTCATGGAGAATCCAGAATATCTTCACTGATCGAAAAGGGTGATTTGCTGGCTCGGCATGACATTGTAGTGCTTCTAGGAGACAGTACCGCATCTTATGGAACGAAAGGAGAGTATGACCGGGTGGCGAAACTGCTTGCCCGTTTGCCGTTGCCATATCTCGTGGTGAACGGCAACCATGAGACACGGAATGCAGCCCTACTGCTCTTAGGTGTCGATGAAATAGAGAAGGGCACGACTCGCGCCCTTGTTTACCCAGGGAATGAGGCGTGGATTGCCGACCAGCGCATTGACGCCGTGAAATACTACGAGCCCGGGAGACGGCCTTATTACCTCCCTTCCAATGCCATAAGGGAACGCCTGCGCGGCAGGACTAAACCGAACTTCTGGGTTTCAGGGCACGTGCATTTCCAGCCTTCATATCCTCTCTCTGAGCCGTATCTGACTGACGATGGCGTCTGGCAGATTCACTGCCCGGACTGTTTCGGTTTCGGTCGCAGAGAGGACACATGGATTCCGTCCGTCCACAATGATTTCCATTTTCGTTCCATAGAACTCAGTGCGGATCGTCTTGTCTGCACCACTTACGATGCATGGATAGGCTCAGTCATTGCGCAACGTGAATTTCCATTGAATGTTAGATAACAGTAAAGGTTCGTTTCCATTTTGGGTGGGTAAACACACAAAATATAAAAATAATTGAATATCCAATATCCAACACGGAACGTCCAATATCCAAGGGAATTATAGGAAAACCGTATCTATGCTTTTGAGTAATATTGAAAATCACCTCTTTGGAGTGGATTCCAAGCAGTTTATCCAGTCACAGAAAGATCCCGGTCCAGGCGTCGCGCCAATCACCATGCGGCAATCGGATATCACGGCTTATAGCACCTTCAGTTACCATCGGTGCCACGAGCAGATCCGGCCCCAGGAGAAAGGCATCGGGTACGGTGTAAAGCGCGGTGTCCGCCGGATCCGCGTACCAGAGCGGACGCAGCAATGGAATCGTCCGGTTAACGGAATGAGAATGCAGATATGATGCCAGGCATTCGGGGCGTACTCCCACTATTAACTGCGATGATTTCAAGATTGCGGAATTCGCGAGAACTACAGGCGTTATGCCAAAGAGAAGAACTGGAGAAGAGTGCATGACAAGGATGCTGATAAGGGGGTAACCATGAGAGTGAAGAACATCAACGGAATAAATGGGGGGCATTCGGGTCAACCCTACATTTTTACATTATCATGCAGGGTCGAACGCCAGCAATCTCTGTCTCCCAATCCCCGTTCTGGAATTTGAAAGCTGAAATAATAAGTGTATGGTAAGTGCACTTATAATGAATGGAGGCTGATTATGGCTGTAAAAACTATAACTATTGATATGGAAGCTTACGAAATACTCTCAAAAGAAAAAGGGCGCGGTGAATCTTTCAGCAAGCTGATAAAAAGAAAGCTCAGATATTCCAACACTGCTGGCAGGATTATGGCAAACCTTGATAAAATGTGCCCTTCCGAAAAAACCTTATCACATATTGAAGAAATTGTAAATGGAAGAAAAAAATCCACACTCAAGCATCTTGTCGTAAATACCTGAACTGAAAAGGACACTGTATGTTCATCGACACCTGTTTTTACATAGACCTTATGCGTGAACACTGCAGGAAAACCGCAGGCCCTGCAAAAAGAAAACTGTTAGAATTGGAATTCGCCTCCATCAATGTTCCTGTATTCGTCCTATGCGAATTATACGCGGGTGCAAAGGGAGCTGACAACCCCCATGTCGAACTTCGTAAAATTGAAATGTTTTTAGAAAACACAGAAGTCATATATCCCAATGAATCTTTTGCAATGTTTTACGGTGAGACGGAATATCTTATCCGTAAAAGAGGACATTCGGTATACGCCATGGATTTACTGATAGGGGTTCTAGCAAAATCATACGGGCAGCCTGTTTTGACAAGGAACATTAAGGATTTTCAAAAAATACCCGACTTAATAGTCGAAACATATTGAGCGAAATTCGCACGCGCGGCCAATGCTTTGAGATCGGGAGTAGGCGTGTCTTTCTCAGTTGTGCGGCAGCCGCCGGAGATAACAGACATAATCAGCACTAATACCATAAAATTGATTCTCCATCCGTATTTCATATTATTTTTTAAGTTCAGGTGGCTGAACGTTTTTTCCAAACCAATTCAGAAGGATTGTCTTGCGGTCGGACGGGGCTTTTGTTGGCAGATGGTCCTGCGGGTCGCTGCCGTGTTCTACGCTCCAGCCATCCCATTCACGGTAGGCGTGATATGTCCAGTCCCAGCCGTATTCCTCGAAGATGTCGATGCAGTCGCGCAGGTAGTTGGCAGCGCCCGGCGCCCAGCGGATCGCGCTGAATTCACCTACAAATATGTGTACATTGTAAGCGAGCTGGAAATCACGGACCGGCTGAAGCGCTTTCCGGAGTTGCTGTTTGTCCCAGACCATGTCGCCGATCTTGCCAGGATATGGGGTCGGGGTCCACTTGCCTTTGACACCCTGATGGGTGAATTCGAACGGTGCATACATGTGGACCTGGTAGATTACGTTCGGAACATCGACCGGTTCTAGTTCTTTGTAACCGGCGGCGGAATCCCATTCTGACGCTTCAATAAATATGGGCCTGTCCGGATCAATTGCACGGATGGCCTTTGCCGCCCTCACCTGTGCGTCGAGATAGTCCGCCACGCCATTCGGTGAAGGCGCGGTCTGTACAGGTTCATTGATGAGATCATATCCCCAGATTGCGGGATGGCCTTTGTAGCGGCGGGCGATTTTCTCCCACAGGGCCACCCAGTGATCCTGATATTGCGGTTCATTGAAGATGGCGAGGTCGTTGTTCTGGTAGCGTCCACCCGGCGGTGAATGCATGTCCACTACCACCTTGATTCCATACCGGAGACAGGCGCCCAACGCCTTGTCCAATTCATCTAGTCGGCCGTCCAGCCAGCGGTCATATTCGGCAAGGTCGCGGTCCGTCCCGGGTTTCCCCCAGTTGCGCGTGAGCTGCCAACGGATGACATTCGCCTTCCATTCTTTACCAAGGACCCGTAAGTCGTCGTCACGGAATACATTTGGCGACATCACGCCGCGCAGGCGTGGCAGGTCATGCCCCTTGAAGGGCGGAGGCGGGTTGTTCATGGGTGTCGGACGCATCAGAGGCATTTTTGTAACCATGATTTTTATGTTGTCAAACCACACCTTTCCTGAACTTTCCTGAAGGCCAAGGATTATCTCCCCATCGGAAGCATCAGGCTCGAGCAGGACGCTGAAGCGGAGCGTTTGCCAGTCAAAGGTGCCGTACACATCATTCTCATTGCGCCAGAAGGGACCTGCCTTTTCAGACCGGTAATATAGCATGAACTTAACGCCAAGATAAGCTGCCGGAGGTTTGCTGACATTGTCGGCCTTTGCAATGCATTCGAACTCAAGACGGCAACCACGGTATTTTGTCAGGTCAAGCGGCAGACGAATCATGTGACTGCCTTTGGCCTGGTCTTGTGATGCTGTTATAGAAAGGGACGTTGTCCCTCCATAACCCGTGACCCACTTGACAAAATCAGCCTGTGTCCACGCCTGCCGCTCTGCCGGCGTTTCAAAGTCAGTCTGGAGGACCAGATCTCCTTTCTGTGGCGAAGCATAGCAGTAAGCATTGAAAAACAACGCCAGCAGAAGAATCATTGCGTATATGCGCATTTTCATTCCTATGTGCCTTTTTTAAGGTTCTCTGTTATAGTATACTTTGAAGTTTTATATCCAAGCTTGTGATGATATCTTCTGAATCTTGCAAATGGATTATAATTGAAATATGGTAATCATAAAGGGAACCTCTAAAAAATCGCATGTCTCGTGCCATATGCCAATTTTTAGAGGTTCCCTAACAACACGGCGGGGAGCTCATGCCATCTATAACATTTGAATGTCCGGACTGTAAGAAAAATATTATTGCCGACAGCAGCCTTTGCGGGAATGTCATGATCTGCAAGGATTGCGGGAGCAGCGTGGTAATTCCTATTCCCGGAATTCAGAAAGGACAGGAAATAGGCGGATTCCTCCTGAAGGACAAGCTTGGCGTTGGCGGTATGGGTGAGGTCTGGCTCGCTCACAATGCGACAATGGACCGGCATGTAGCCCTGAAAATACTCTCCCCTAAATTCACTTCGAACAGGGAGTTCCTCGACAGGTTCATCAAGGAGGCGAAGAATTCCGGCAAACTCAATCACCCCAATATCGTGACGGCTTACCATGCCGGCTCTGAGAACGGCATCTATTATCTTGCTATTTCCTATGTCGACGGGAAAAACCTCAGGGAAAGGATTGACAGCGGTGAGATGATTTTTGAAAGGGAGTCCCTTCTTATTGCAAAAGCCGTAATAGATGCGCTCGGGTATGCCTGGGACGAGTTCAAGATTGTCCACAGGGACATCAAGCCAGCCAATATCATCATTGACAAGAAAGGCGTGACAAAAATACTTGATTTGGGGATATCGAAAAGTCTTGATGAGGACAATTCGCTCACGGTGACAGGCACGTTTGTCGGGACCCCTTTTTACATGAGTCCGGAACAGGCGCTGAGCGACAAGAATATTGACTTCCGTGCGGATATTTATTCTCTTGGCGCTACGCTATACCATATGCTTACCGGTACTGTGCCTTTTGATGCGAGTACGGCGATGGCGATTGTCTCAAAGCATTTCAGGGATCCGCTTCCTCCCGCGAGCGAGAGGAACCCAGCGCTTTCAAAACAATGCTGTGCCCTTCTTGAAGTGATGATGGCGAAGAGGAGGGAGGAGAGACAGCAGAGCTGGCTTGAAGTTGGAAACGACGTTGATCTCGTGTTGCGAGGTCAGTATCCGAAGACTCCACTTCCGAAAAATGAACAGGAGCGGGTTTATTCGGTTTCGACTTCCGAGGAAATAGCGACAATTAGAGCCGTAGCCCCGCAGGATAAGACTGTTGTCGGAAATACGGACAGCAATGTAGCTCCGGCACTTGAAACAAAGAAATCGAATAAAGTCAATGAAGTGAAGTCAAAAACTGAAATCCAAAGGCCGAAAAGCCGTATTTCATTCGGAGTTCTGCTAATCATCTTTCTTCTACTCTCGTTTCTGACATTGGCCGTAATGGGAACTGCTTTTATACTATGGAAGAAATACGCCTCGCGTGGCGGGAAGACCAGTCCGATTGAACAGATTAAGAATTTCAATCAGGCTCCGAAAGCGCGCGGGGCCGACGAACCCACCGAAAAAGAACTTCAGGAATTCCTTGCAAAAGAAGACATGAAAAAGAAGTCCACGATAGATAAGGACGAAAAGCCTCTTTCGGATAGAAAAGAGGAAAAGCGGGAAAAGCCCAGATGGTAGGTCCCTATATTTTTTTATTCAAATAAACTCTTCATTTGAATGGAAAAAGATATCTTGATATTTTGGATATAAAGACTATCTTTGCCGCACGAAAAACTCTTATTGTAGAAGAAAGAAGTCAGGAGGCGGAATTAAGTGTTAAGTTTCAGGTTTTAAGTTTTAAGTGATTGGAACGTCAAATTTCTTGCTTAAAACTTAACACCTAACACTTAAAACATGGGGACATCATGAAGAGTCATAGGAAAGAACTGGTTTTTAATATTCCGTCCAGAAGGGCATTTATCAATATTACGGGCGAGCTTGAAGAGGCGCTGGCCGAATCAGGAATCAAGGAAGGGCTGCTTCTTTGTAACGCAATGCATATAACCGCCTCGGTTTTCATCAACGACGATGAGTCGGGACTGCATCAGGATTATGAGAATTGGCTTGAAAAGCTTGCGCCCCATGAGCCTGTGAGCGCTTATCGGCATAACAGGACCGGTGAGGACAACGGGGATGCGCATCTCAAGCGCCAGATAATGGGGCGCGAAGTCGTTGTCGCCATCACCAAGGGCCGTCTTGATTTCGGTCCATGGGAGCAGGTTTTCTATGGCGAGTTTGACGGTTGCAGGCCCAAGAGGGTGCTTGTTAAGATTATTGGTGAATAACTTTTGGAATTAATATAATGCGTTTTCAATGCCCATTCTGCTCATTTACCCTCAAGGATATCGAGATGTCGAATCTTGGGGACAAGGCGCTGTGTCCAAACTGCGGACACGAGCCGTTCATTCCTACTGATCCATATGGGCCGGGCCGGATCATTGGAGATTTTCTCCTAAAGGAAAAGATAGGTGAGGGGTCGATTGGCACAGTTTATTTCGCACAGCAGATATCGCTGGACAGAAACGTCGCACTCAAGATCCTCTCTAAGAAATACACCACCACCAAGGGTATGGCTTCATTTCTAGCGGAGGCCAGGGCTGCGGCAAAGCTGAGCCATGTCAATCTTGTCCAAGCTCTGAGCGTGGGGGAAGAGGATGACGGCACATGCTATATGGCAATGACCTACGTGCGCGGTGAGTCCGTAAAAAGCAAGATAAAAAGGGAAGGGAAGCTGGATGTTGACGAATCCCTGCATATAATCCAGCAGATTGCGGAGGCGTTGCATTTTGCATGGGAGGAGGCGAAGCTCATTCACCGTGATGTCAAACCGGAGAACATAATGCTTGACGAAGATGGTGTGGCGAAACTCACCGATCTTGGTCTTGCGATGCAACAGACCGACTGGTATCAGGGGATGGAGATTTCTGGAAGCCCTTCCTATATGAGCCCTGAACAGTTTATTGGCGACAAGCTTGACACCAGAAGCGACATCTACAGCCTTGGGATAAGCCTCTATCAGATGCTGTCCGGCAAGCTGCCGTTTGATGCGAGCACTTTGAGCGCCATGGCGAAACAGCATTTCTACCAGAAACCCGTCCCTCTTTCTAAGATTGATCCGCTGATTCCGGGGAAGGTTAATTCACTTGTCAGGAAAATGATCGAAAAGCACCCGGATGGCCGTTTCCAGAATATGGATGAGCTCCTGCGTGAAATCTGGGAAATCCGGCAGGAGACAGCTCCTGATAAGGATTTTGTTCCAGATGTCCATACCGTTTCTATAAGGAGGCTTGACTATACACCTCAGATAGAATCAAAGGAGAAAAACAAGAAACTCAAGCTTGACGAGATTGAAAGCAAAAGGAAGTCTGGCGTTTTGATGTCAGTCCTCGCATTCGCCATACCTGTCATCCTGCTTATAGTCATTATGATCATGGGGGTGAGCTACACCAATTCAAAAGCGATGAAGGCTAAAATCAGGCTTGTAGATGATTTTGCCGCCATTATCAAGGAACCAGGGGATTATTCCCTGGAGGATCTTGACAGGAAATGCCAGGAAATCATAGCCTATTTTGGAAATCCCCGGAACGAGGAGGAGCAGAAACTTATCCTCAGGATGCAGATTTGTAAGATCGGCATTGAGAACATGAAGTTTGCGAAGGAAAGCAAGCGCAATGTTCTTCTTGCGCAGCAGCTCCAGAAGGAAAACAACAGGATTCAGGAGAAGTTTGAAGAAGTCACGCAGGACAGGGACAACCTCAAGGAGTTGCTTGTAAGGAAAAAGGAGGAATTGAAAAGCAAGGACGACTATATCAGTAAATTTGGCCCAAATACGGCACTCAGGGATAAAAGCAAGATTAAAAAAGATTACGATGATTTAAAGGAATACACGGACAAGGTTATAAAAGAGTTCGAAAGTTACATTAGGGACGATGTCCGCTTCAAGGTTTACACTCTAGTCTCGCAGTCAAGGTATCCAGAGGCTGTTGAGATGCTCAAGAACTTATCCCTGTCGAGCCTTGAAAAAGACAAACCATGGTTTGCGGTAAAAATCGCCCAGGTTGAAAGAATGGAAAAGATTTACCAGGCGCTGGCAAACAGCGGCACAAAACATTCAGGTGTCCATCTTGAGGAGGGGAGATTGGTGAAGGCCGCCAATGGTGACCTCGACATACAGGATGTCACAGGGACTGTTTCAGTCAGGAAATGGAACACTTTGAGCGTCAATAGTCTGTACACTGTTGTCAAGAACGAATTCAAGGATGTGGACGAGAACATCGTTAAGACAGATATTTCAATGATGATTGGACGGCCTGGGGCGGCAAAGAATTTCCTGCTTAACGATCCGGAGGTCAATCTCCTTTGCATCTCGGTTTATAAACATGCGCTTGACAGTATAAGGTATCTTGCTCCATCCGATAGGAAGAAAGCCATACTCAAGGCGCAGACGCTATACAGGGATTTTGGAAATGTCCCGGGATTCGAGACCTGCAATGATGACCTAATTGCAATTTTTGGAAAAGATTACTCGGCTGAAGAGGATACCAAGAAACCCCCTTCATCGGTAATCATCATACCCACCACGTCCGAAATGTAAATCCTGAGCTTTGTCCGGTTTGAATTTGCTGGAGCAGTCCACTGTTTTCTAATCTCAATTTTTATATGGAGTTAAGAACATGGTTAAATTATTTAAAGTCATGTTATGGCTGGCCGGAATATTTGCCGTTCTTTTAATTTTAACGGTCGGAATACTTTGCTTCCTGGCATACAGTGCGATAGACAAAAAACCTTTTGATGTCCCGGTGAAAATACCGGATATGGACGCTTCCGCAAGCGTGTACAAGAAACTGGACTTGGCAGGTGCTCTGATATCCGCTTTCAAAGGAAATAAAAAAGGCGCCGCCACCGACAAGTCAAAGACTGTCGAACTGAACGAGAAGGAAGTGAACGCGATGATGGTCTCCGCCGTTATTTTTGCGGAGCAGGCGATGGCTGGAAAGGGTGGGGAAAAGGAACTCAGGGATGCTTATTTCTCAGACGGGGCCTTTACAATTCTGGTATCCAAAAAGATAAAGTTCAAAACTCCTTTCGGCTCTTATATCAATCTGAAGATAACATTTGTGCCGGGGATCAAGGACAACCATTTCAGTGCAGAAGCAAGAGGCGTAAAAGTGGGTTCCCTAGACTTTCCGGTCTCATCCCTCAAAAGTAAAATTGACGGTGAGCTCTATTATATTGAAAAATCCCCGGACGGGCAGGCCATCCTTGACATTGTTTCCGAATTCAATCTCGAAAAAGGGAAAATGAAAATCGTCTACAGCCCGGAAAAATTATTGAAGTACATGATGAAAAAAGGTCTCCTGGATGGTGGAGGAATCTCCATTCCTGACAAGTAATGACATATTTTTCAGCCTTCTAAAAAACATCTTGAGACCACAATCCTCCTTTCATTGCTTGTGCTGGTGGAAATATTCCAGTATATTCCATGAAGCAGTTTTATAGCTTGTAGCTATCAACTAAGACCTATCAGCTAAAAGCTATCAACGCGTCATCCATTAGCATATAGAGCATCAGTAACAAAGCAAACGGAGTTGGGGAACTATGAAGGACAGCCTGCGGAACCATGCGTTGATCAAGAGCATCAACCGGGCCCAGATTTTAAATACGATCAGACTTAACAGCCCTATTGCAAGATCCCAGGTCGCCGACAAGACCGGGCTTGACCGCAAGAGTCTTACCAATTTCGTGAATGAATTCATAGCCGAAGGCTTAGTTGAGGAGGCTGGCACGACCCAGCAGACGGGGATGGGAAGGCCGTTCACGATGCTCGAATTCAAGAAACATCTGGTGATGGGATTGGAAATCACTTCTGGTAGTGTAGGCGGGGTGATGATGGATCTTTACGGGAAGGTACATTTCTCCCAACGCATCAGGGATGAAAACATCAATACGAGACCAGACAAGATGCTCAATGCCGTGAAAAGTGTCTACCAGCGGCTCAAGTCGTCAGGAGATGTCTATGGGGGGGTAGGTGTTTCTGTACAGGGTGTTGTAGATCCCGAAAAAGGGACTGTTTTGGAGGCGTTCAATATTCCTTCGGCTGTCATGGATTTGAAGTCGGCTCTCCGAAAATTCATAAGTGAGCCGGTTCATATTGAGACTTCTTCTATGGTTGGGGCTTTGGCGGAGAAATGGTTCGGAATGGGGAGCTCCAGTGATGACTTCATATATGTCGAGCTCAGTAACGGAATAGGAGCAGGGATAGTTAGCCGGAGAAGGCTTTACAGGGGAACCGGCATGCATGCCGGGGAACTCGGACATACTGTGGTTGAACGGAACGGGATCCTGTGCCGGTGCGGAAGCAGGGGATGCCTTGAAGCATATGCGTCAGAGGGCAAGATCCTTGAAGAGTTCCAGCGTATCCATGCGATCCGTGTTGGAAGCCTTGAAGAGCTTGCTGAATTTCCCAGCTCTAAGACGGAAAATTTTTTAAAGGAAGCCGGAATGAAGATTGGATGGGGGGTGGGCAACCTTGTAAACCTCTTAAATCCAAACTTGATAGTCCTTGGTGGAAGGCTTGTTGACATGTTCGGTGATACTCTTGTGCCCGCAGTTTCAAAGGCCGCAGCTGAATCATCCCTGAAAGTCTGTATGAAAGATGTCAAGATTGTCGCTTCGAAAATGTCCGACCCGATCGTATGTGGCGCGGCCGCGCTGGTCCTTTCGAAAATATTCGAGGTTGAAGATTTCTATTACATATAGTTTTTCATCCGGGAATACCTGCATGAAAAACTATGTGCCTTGAAATAAATCTGGAAAATAAATTCAATTGGTTTCTTGACATAATGGAATAAATCTATTATGCTATTGTTGATGTTGGAAATATGAACAAACCAAACAAAGGAGATATGTCAATGGAAAAACTTGCAAAGATGGGTGGAAAACCGGTGAATTCCGAACCGTTTCCGAAATGGCCCCAGTTCGAGGAGTCGACAATTCAAAAGGCGATGGAGCCGCTGCGCGCTGGAAAAGTGAACTACTGGACAGGCCCTGTAGGAATGGAGTTTGAAAAGAAGTTTGCGAAGTGGAACGGTGTAAAACAGGCGATCAGCGTTGCAAACGGCACAGCCGCTCTGCACACCGCCTTGGCCGCCCTCAACATAGGCGCCGGCGACGAAGTGATTTGCCCTTCCTATTCGTTCATCGCTTCCTCCTTCTGCATATTGCAGGCGGGTGCGCTTCCGGTTTTCGCGGACGTGACTACTGACCATACTATTGATCCGAAAGACATTGAATCCAAAATCACAGACCGTACGAAGGCGATAATCGCAGTTCATCTTTATGGTATCGTAGCCGACATGGGGCCTATCCTGGAAATAGCCAAAAAGCACAAGCTCAAAGTTGTAGAGGACTGCGCACAGTGCTTCGGCGGTTACTATAAGGGCGTGAAGACAGGGACAATCGGGGATGTAGGATGCTACAGCTTCTGCCAGAGCAAGCATTTCACCACCGGCGGTGAAGGCGGCATGGTTGTCACCAATGATGAAGCTCTTGCCTGGGAATGCAGATCGTTCCGCGATCATGGCTACGATGTGAAGGAACGTCTCAATCTTCTCGAGATGGAAGGAAAGCTCATGTACATCCACAAACGTGTGGGTTTCAATTTCCGCCTGACCGAGATGCAGTCACAGATAGGCATCTGCGAACTTGAGCGTCTTGATTCCTGGAATCTCAAGAACCGTGTAAGGAACGGGGAAATACTCATAAAAGGACTTAAGGATCATCCGGCCATATCACATGCACCGGTTCATTCAAAAGAGCGTTTCAATGCCTTCTGGTGGGCTCCGTTCGTGCTCAATCTTGACAAGCTCACATGTGATGCAAAGACATTCATAAAGGCTGTTGAAGCGGAAGGCGTGCCTGTCTACAGCGTCCTGTGGCCTGAAATGTACAAGGAACGCGCGTATGTCGAACGTAACGGGTTCGGTTCAAAGAGGTATCCTTTTGATGATCCGTCCGCACGCAGGATAGATTACACTAAATGCGACTGCAAAACGGCCAAATGGATGACCGACAGGACGATCTCGTTCTTTACGCACCCCGTCTATACGGAAAAGCATATGGAACTTTGCGTTGCCGCTTTCAAAAAAGTGGCAGACCATTACATGAAAGGATAATCTTTTCAGTTGGTCCCAGTTTAGTCAATCAAAAATTTCCTGTTTCCTCATATGGGGAAACAGGAAATTTTATTATAAATCTTAGATTCAGAAAGGACATAAATGATCAAGGCCGGATTTTCCTCTAGAGTAATCAATCCTCCTCCCGGGGTTTCCCTGATGGGATATTTCAACAGACGCCCGAACACGGGAGTGCTTGATGATGTAATGGTTCGTGTTGCCTTGTTTTGTGACGGTTCGGGCATTCCGGCCGGAATTGTCAGTTTCGATTTGGTATATCCGTTCAAGAATCTTGTTGATGCTGTCAGCGCTGAAATGAAAAAGAGAACGAGTTCCGTTTCTTTTGAGAACCTGATCTTTTGCGCCACTCATACCCATACGGGACCAGATCTGTATGATTCCGAGGCTCCGTTTTCTTTGGACGGATATGTTGAATTCCTTTCGAAGGTGGTTGTGGACTGTCTGGTTGACGCCCATGGCCGGATGGAACCGGTGACTTTGAAGATATCCAGGACCAACAGCAACCCGTATGCATTCATACGGCGCTATTGGATGAAAAACGGGAAGGTTGTCACAAACCCGGGCAAGCTCAATCCGGATATCGTCAGGCCTGAAAGCGAAGTTGACCCGGAAATATCCGTTGTTGCATTTCACAGTAAGGCAAAAAATGAAATCATCGGAATGATTGCAAACATTTGCAATCACACTGATACGATTGGCGGTAACCTTGTTTCCGCAGACTGGCCCGGGGTTCTGGAAAAAGAAATGAGGACGCTTGTCAAAGGAAATCCGACTGTCATTACGCTTATAGGAGCTTCCGGAAATGTGAATCATTTCAATGTTTCTAACAATGACTGTCAGACCTGCCCGGCGGAAGCGGAGAGGATAGGAAAAGGCTATGCAGGAATCCTTTCCGGAATCCTGGCAAAAGCTGAAATCATTGATGATGGTCCTGTAGCCGCATCTTCTGTCATGGTGGAAGCTCGGAAACGGACAATATCCCGTGAGGAGGTTTCTGAGGCGAGAGCTTTCATTGCCAAGACCGGAGAGCAGTCTACAGGAAAAGAATTCACAAGTGAAGAACTTGCCCAGGGCAATGAAGCCGTCCTGTGTAAGTTTGCTGAAATGCTGGTGACTTTTTCCGGAAAAGAGGCAGGGAAAAAGGAGCTTTTGCCGGTGAAGTCCATCTCCGTTGGCGGGAAATTTGCGATATGCTCTCTCCCAGGAGAGCCGTTCAATCAAATAGGTACGGCCATAAAGGGTAAATCATCTTTCAAATACACGTTCATTGCAACTAATGCGATGGATGCCTGCGGATACATCCCGATGAAAGAATGTTTTGGAAGGGGTGGATATGAAACGCTCCCGGTTCCAGGCGGAGGGTTGGAAACGGATACGGCCGACAAGCTTATCGAGGCTGCGTCAGGGCTCCTTGCAAATAAAGGGAATCTCTAAAAATTCGAATATGGCGCGTTGCGGATGATTTTTGAAAGCTCAAAAAGAATTTCTGAACGGATGCGTATCTGAAAGATACGCCGACAGAAGAACATTCTTCTTTGAGCCAAAAAAAACCGCAACCAGAAGGGAGACAGATTCTTATGGATTCCGACCGCGTCGCAAATCCGGTCACAGCCCGCAACGGGGCTGCTCCCGGCGTTTGCTCCTTGTCGGCTCTCCATAATCTCCTGTCTCGCGCCATATGCCAATTTTTAGAGGTTCCCTAAAGAACTCAGATAATAAAAAAGGTGAATGAAATGAAAAAAATTAAGTATGGTCTTGTGGGATTTGGCGGTATTGCACTTAACAGGATCGCCCGTGAGGGGTTCGGCTTAGCTGGTAAACCATATGCGGTTCCACTCAATGCGGAGCTTGTCGGGGCTTCAGACATGAATCAGGACAGGAAGGAAGCCGCGGAAAAACTTGGTTTGAAATGGTATCGCAATGCTGATGAAATGCTGTCTGACAAATCAATTGATGCCGTATTCATCGCCACAAACAACTCCTCCCATTATGCAATAGCAAGACAGGCCATTCTTGCAGGCAAGCACTGTATCGTCGAGAAACCAATGTCAACTACAATCAGTGATGCAGAATCCCTGGTTGCACTGGCAAAAGAGAAAAAGCTAAGTCTTGCAGTTGATCACATGATGACAAAGAACGATTTCAATGTCAAGGCGCGTTCAATAGTGGAAGCCAAGGAGCTTGGCGCTGTCAACGACATCTGCCTGCATATGGAATTCTGCTATGGTTCGACTCCGGAAGAGGCTGCCACTTGGCGTTGTTCCAATCCATCTGAGCTTGGTGGGCCTATTGGTGATGTCGCCAGCCATTGCTTTTATATGGCGGAATATCTTTTAAATGGGAAAATCACAGCTATATTTGCAACTTACCATCCCAAAAGGTTGTGCATGAATGTTGAAAACGGCGCCTATATAAACTTTGTGATGGACAATGGCGTCGAAGGAAGTGCAAGAGTCTCTTTTGCGGAAAAAAGGGGTGGACTGGTTGGGACACTGTCTAATCTCGGATATGAGATATATGGTGACAAAGGTGTCCTGCGTGCGTTCGGAACAATGTTCCAGCTTTCAGGACATCCCGGAGAACCGGTTAAACAGCATCTGGAAGTTGAGTCTTCCGAAGGCTCCTCCTCGGTGCCGGTGAAAGGCGGACGCAACATATATGCTTCCATCATCCAGGAGCATGCATTGTCTGTTCTTGAAGGGAAGCCGATGGACGGTTTCGACGGACTGTGGAACTTGAAGCTGGTGCTCGCCGCTCATGAGTCCGCTGTCAATAAAGGTAAGGAAGTTAAGGTAATATAAAAAATAGTGTCACAGTGCCCGAGCGACCAAGCTGCCGAGTTTTTTAGAATTTGTAATTTAAACTTGGACACTTGGTTACTTGGACACTATGCAACTGAGTTTGTAATTTAAAAATGGAAGGGGAAATGCATGATCACGAAAAGCAAAGTCGCTCCGGAATGGTGGGATTATACTACGTTGGACAAGGACATCCTTGACAAGGCTGCGAGGTTGACTGAAAAGGATGTCGCGCGTCTGGGGCGCAAAGGGTTTGAGGTCCGGTTCTATGACACGATTCAGGAATTCTATTGCGCAGAGGCCCTCGAATATATAAGCGCATGGCGTCAGGCCACGGCAAGCTCCCCTGCCGGAATATGCGGGCCGATAGGCCCCACTGAGCAGCTTCCGATTGTCGCACAGATGGTGAATACGATGGACATCAACTTGAAGAACTGTCATTTCTGGGGCATGGACGAGTGGGTTCTGGACAACGGCCGCGAAGCCGGTGTTGATTTCGCTCTTGGTTTTGCGAAGGCCGACATGGACCTGTGCTTCAACAGGATCCGCAAGGAACTCCGCATGCCTGCCGAGAACCTGCACTTCCCGTCCGTCAATCCGGCCAAATACTGTAAGTCATGGGACAATGCAAGATGTGTTGTAATGCAGGGTGGACAGGGCGAGACGAAGCACTGGGCTTTCAATGATCCCGTCAAGCGCGAGGGCAAGTTCAAGAACCGTCCGCCGACATCGGAGGAATACAGGAAGCTCGGGACGAGGGTGGTTGATCTTCATCCGATAACTCTCATACAGAATGCAAGGACATCCGGTGGCGGTGTAGTTCAGAATGTCCCGACAAGGGCCGTGACTGTTGGTCCGGTCGAAACATGGAAGGCCGAATGCATTTCCATCTGGCATCCCGGACATCATGACAATCCGTTCGGCATGCGCCTGTCGTCATTCATGATATCAAACAAGATATCGGACAGCCGTGTACCCATGTCGCTTCTGTCGGGCCATCCAAACGTGCGCTTCAATTTCTTGAAGGGCGCGCTCGGAACCTGTACGATTGAAATGCATTAAGACGGGCTTTGCCCGCAGATAGAATGAGCTGATTTCAAAATGCAGGAAAATGTTCCAGCGGCAATGTATTCCGTTGGAGTTCACAACTTTAGTGTGTCTTAGTATTCAACAGGTTAGACACGCTGAAGCCGTGAACTCCAACTTAACAAATCAGCTCAAAAGAGGCAATTTTGAAATTGCCTCAGAATAAAGAAAGCATTCAGGAGTCAGGATTCAGAAGTCAGGATTCAGAATAAAACCGAATTTGAGTTCAAACTCAATTCTGTCTCCTGACTGCTGGTTCCTGAATTCTAGATTTACATGCACTTAAAACATGGAACTGTGGATAAGGAGTTTATATGTCCCGCAAAGCAATGGCGATAGCATGCCATCCCGACGATATCGAATTCATGATGGCCGGAACTCTTCTTCTTCTTAAGGAAAAAGGTTACGAGATACATTATATGAATGTTGCAAACGGCTCATGCGGGACTGAGCAGTTTGACTACGATACGATTGTAAAAATGCGCAGGGCGGAGGCTATTGCAGCAACTAAGATTGCAGGAGCCGTTTTTCACGACAGCCTCGTAAACGATCTCGAGGTTTTTTATGATTTGGACACTCTTGCGAGGCTTGCGGCGGTTGTCAGGGAAGTAGAGCCTGAGATAATACTCACCCATTATCCTTACGATTACATGGAGGATCACTCAAACACATGCCGTCTTGCGGTCAGCGCTGCGTTTGTCAGGGGAATGCCCAATTTCAAGACAGTTCCGCCACGCCAGACGGTGAAAACGCCTGTGACGATTTATCATGCAATGCCACATGGTTTGAAGGATCCATTGAAGAGGACCATCCAACCTGAATTCTTTATTGATGTCAGTTCCGTGATAGAGACTAAAAAGAAAATGCTTGCCGCGCACCGGAGCCAGAAGGACTGGCTTGACAAGAGTCAGGGGATGGACTCCTATGTCAATTCAATGGTTGATATGACTGCCGAAGTCGGGAAAATATCGGGCAAATTCAAGTTTGCCGAGGGATGGATCAAGCATCTGCATGCAGGCTTGTGCGCTCCTGAAGCCGACCCTCTGAAAGACACCCTTCTCGCAGTTTGTCAATTGAGGTGAGTTAATTGCAAAACTCGAGTTTTGCAGGAATTCAGTAGTCAGAAGACATCCGCCGCGGAGACTGTCGGACTTAGAAAAATCTGTGGCATTAACTTGCGTTTGGTACTTTTTGTTAGTAGTAGTGCAATTTATTGCACGTTATTTTAAGATAACGGCGTATAAATTCGCCTACTACGAACGAAAGCCGAATGCACTCACTGCCTAAGTCCGACAGGCTCCGCGGCGGACTGACTGCTTTTGAAATTGGCTCGAGGTGATGAAAAAAACAGCAGGAGATGCATCATTGAAAATCCTGAAGAAACGCACATTTAAGGTTGACATAGTATTCGTATTCACCGCTTTGATTGTCGCAACAGTCCTGCTTCTCACCTCATTTTCCTATTTCAAGAATAAAAGCTCCACTATTGAGCTTATACATGGCAACTTTGAAGAAAAATCAGAGTCCGTCATGTATAAAACCGACAGTTATATGCGCACTGCGCAGCTTGCCGCTGAAATAGCCACAGAGGTGTTTAATGACACTGATGCTGATCTTGGTTTGGATACCGAAGAAGCGAATTATCTGCTTAAAGTTATAATGACTCGACCACAGATCGGCTTCTTCTATTATGGCGATGAACAGGGGAATTTCCTTCAGGCCGGCACACCCTCGGGAACTGAATTCTATACCAAGCACATCCGTCAGATAGATGGAAAAGCTGTGACTGATTTCCGCTATTTTGATTTGAAACTCAATAAGTTGCGCGAAGAAAACATTCCAGACACCAAATACGATCCCCGGGAAAGGCCATGGTATAAAGGTGCAAAGGCCAGCGGGAAAACTCACTGGACCGAGCCATACATCTTTTTTGAAAACGGGGAACCTGGAATAACAGTTGCATGTCCCGTCTATAACAAGGATAAAACACTCAAGGGAATCGTAGCGGCTGATATCGTTCTCGGCGGTTTATCAAAATTCCTGAAGAAAATAGATATCAGCAAGAACGGATTGGTTTTTATAATAGATGAGAGGGAACAGCTGATTGCCTACCCTGATCCAAAGCGGGTTGTGGCGCTTGAAAATGGTAAGACGCGGAATGTCAAACCCATTGAGTTGAAAATACCCTGCGTCACTGAAGCTGTAAGGAAATATGAGGATAAAGGGGAAAGCTTTTTTTCATATGATGTAGCCGGCATGCAATATCTCGCCTGTTTTGCAAAGTTTCCCCCGGAATTCGGAAAAAAATGGTTGTTTGCCATTATCGCTCCGGAAGACGATTTTCTGGGGCCGATGAAACGCACATTCCGCTGGACACTTCTCCTTTCCCTTTGTGTTCTTCTTGCTTCTCTCCTGACCGCCATAATCTTGGCAAGGCAGATATCAAGACCCATTGAGCAACTTGCCGCAGAGGTGCTTGAAGTGAAAAACTTCAACTTGGATTCTCATCGGAAAATCAATTCACATATTCACGAAATTCAAACGATGGACGCTGCGATAAAGGCCATGAAAAACAGCCTGAAAGCTTTCAGGGTTTATGTTCCGGCTACGCTTGTTAAACAGCTTATCGAATCCGGGGAAAATGTCACAATCGGGGGTAAGGATCGGGAATTGACCCTGTTCTTCTCTGATATAGCCGATTTTACAAGTATTTCGGAGAGTATTTCCCCTAAGGATTTAATGCTTCAGCTGTCGGAATATTTTGATGCAGTGACCCAAATCATAGAGACTGAAAAAGGAACGCTAGACAAGTTTATAGGGGACGCAGTAATGGCATTCTGGGGCGCGCCTCTTGTCAACGATGACCATGCAGTCATGGCCTGCCGCGCGGCATTGAAATGTCAAAAGGAGATTGACGTTCTGAACAAGGAATGGGAAAAACAAGGCAGGAGCCCGTTTTATACCAGGATCGGACTTCATACAAGTCACAATGTTGTAGGGAACATGGGTTCGAAGCAACGCATGAATTATACTGTTCTCGGAGAAGGGGTGAACCTGGCCAGCAGGCTTGAGGGAGTCAATAAGATTTACAGCACAAGCATTATAATCAGCAAGTCAACCCACAGATACGTCCAGAACCGCTTCATATGCAGGATTCTTGATCAGATAGCTGTCAAGGGTAACAGCCAGAGCGTTGTGATATACGAACTCCTGGCGGAAAACAATTCACCGGAATCCGGAAAACTCAAGGTTTTTGCCGATAGGTTCGAGGAGGCATACAATCTTTATTTGAAGCGGGAATGGAAGGCGGCCAGAGAATTATTCCAGTCAGTGCTTCGTGATTTTACCGATGATAAAGTGTCGGTGCTCTACATAGGGAGATGCGATAAATACATCACCAGTGAACCCGATGAATCCTGGAACGGAATCACCAGGCTAGAATCAAAGTGATTTTTTCTGAAACTCTGCGAACTTCGCGTCTTCCCCTTGCGGTCTTTGCGGTTAGGATTCAATGCCTTTACCGCGGAGTACGCTGAGATTAAGGCGCAGAGTGCGCAAAGGGAAGAAATAGGATACTTCTTGATTTTCCAATGAATTCACCTTTGTATAAAAAATCTCCGTCCGGAGATTATTTATTTTCCAATTATTTATTCAAAACTATTGACTTGGCTTGATAAAACGTGTGTTTGAAGGCAGTTTCAAGTTCACAGTCATCCCACAGGATGACGGATTTATGGATTGCTGGATTATTGGGTTTGAGTTCAAGAAAAACCATAAATACTGGATTTTAAGAAAAATTTCAGAATAGGCATTTTGATTTTACGTAGGTTAATAGTAATGTATACATATAACATATATGTCTTTGATAATTGAGGTGCTAACATGATAAGGACGCAGATCTATTTGACCGAACACGAAAAAAAAGGGACTTAAGAGAATTTCCGTTTCCTGCAACAAGAAACCGAGTGAACTGATTAGGATGGCCATTGACAGCCTGATTGAAAAGAATGGGAAAGCCGGCAGGAATGAAATTCTTGAAAAGACTGCGGGTACATGGGGAAACCGGCAGGATCTGGATGAAATTCTCGCTCTCAGGAAAAAGTGGGACAGGAGTTTTAGCGCATGAACATGCTCCTTGCTGATACGGATGTACTAATAGATTTTCTCAGGGGAAACGAGAAGGCGATAGAATTGGTGAGAGAGCATTCGGAAAACATGCTTGTTTCGACTATCACGATTACCGAACTTTATGCAGGTGCGAGAAATGAAAAGGAAAGGAATGATCTGGATTCATTCCTAAACCTTTTTCAGATTATATCTGTAGATGGCCATATCGCAAAAACGGCAGGTCTCTTGAAGAGGGAGTTTTTTAAAAGCTACAACTTGGGCATGGCCGATTGCCTGATTGCCGCCACAGCGATTGCCAATAACGCAAAACTTAAGACTTTAAACGTAAAACACTTCCCTATGTTCAAGAATCTTGAAGCTGCTTACCCAAAACCAAGTAAGTAATTTCCGTCGAAAAAGTAATCGGTCAGTCTCTTTCTGGGACTAACCACAGAGGGCGCAGAGATTTTTTTTTTATTAAGCTGGAATGGAAGGCGGCCAGAGAATTATTCCAGTCATTGCTCCGCGATTTTACCGGCGATAAGGTGTCGGTGCTCTACATAGCCAGATGCGATAAATACATCACCAGTGAACCCGATGAATCCTGGAACGGAATCACCAGGCTAGAATCGAAGTGATTTTTTTCTGAAACTTTCAGGGAGAAAGTTTATCCTGTATCTCCTAAAAACTCTGCGAACTTCGCGTCTTCCCCTTGCGATCTTTAATGAAAATCTCTGAAATTGAAGATTCCTGTAGTTAATGGAGGGAGTTTGACACTAATGGCTAAGAACTTCCGTTTTCCAGTCTGCTATATTGTGTTTTTTCGTGCTGAACTTCGCGCCGACGAGGATAATTTCCCTGCCGGAATTCAGGAACTTCTGATAATACTCCTTGTCATGGATCTGTTTCAGAGCCTCGGCTGCGGAACGATTGAGTTTAAACTCGAAGATGTAGATGTATTTCTCCGTCTGCGCCACAGCGTCAATGCGGCCGATGCTCGTACGGGCTTCCGCTTCTATAAACAGCCCGATGAGCCTGAATATTATAAAGAAAATCGTCTGATAGTATTTTTCGCTTTCAATCTGAATGTCGCAGGGAATATTGTCAAAAAAACTCTTCATTTTTCCCATTGCCTCATTGATTTCACCGACATTCAGCAGGCCGGCGATATCTGTGGCTAAAATCTCCACATTTTCCTTCTTGACACCTGAATACTCATTAAGCAGATACGCTTCAAATGCTGCCTCAACTTCTTTGTTCGGAAAATCAAGGAAGTAACGGGTGCGTTCCATTATTTGGGTTGTGTTTTTTATCGTCAAATATCCTGTCTGAAACAGTAATGGCAAAGTCTCCAACTTGTCAATCTCATAAGATGCGAAGGCCAGCTCGCTCACCGGCTGTGACAGTTCCTTTTCAAAGTCGAACTGCTGTTTTTTCGCCAGTTTTAGCAGAAAACTCGGAGTACCGGTCTCAAACCAGAAGTTTTTGAACTTGCCCCCGGATTCGAAGAATTTCCCTATTGAAACCGGGTTGTAAACGGGCTCTGCATCTTCCTCAAACCGGTAGCCGTCGTACCATAGTTTCAGTTTGACCAGCAACTCCGTCTTATCCATTTTTTGTTCCCGACAGACATGCGCAATATGCTCGGCAAAATTGCTTTCAAACTCCACCTGCGTGTAACCCAGCATAGTTGCGAATCTCGCATCCATCGTGATGTCGGTGAGATTGTTCAGCTTGGAAAACACCGACACCCTTGCAAATTTACTGACACCAGTAAGCAGCACAAAACGCTGATAGGGTTCGGTCGCCTTAATTACAGAATAGAAGTTCTCCAGGACTTCCCTGATACTTTGAACATTTTTCCTGGTCACATTGTCCAATATCGGCTTGTCATACTCGTCAATTAGGATTACGACCTTTTCTTTTTTTGACGACTGTAAAATCAATTCCCTGAACCGTTCTGATGACCCGGTGTTTTTTAATTCAACCCCCAAGGAGGAAGCAGCTTCATTTATTGTGGTAGTCAAACTGGCATTAAGCAATTCAGGGCTTGCAGAGGAGAGATCGCCCAAATCTAGATGTATGACTGGATACTCTTTCCAGTCATGGGGCTTATTCTCCAGTGCCAGCCCTTTGAAGAGATGTTTCTTGTTCTGGAAAACGGCTTTCAGCGTGGACAGGGTAAGCGACTTACCGAAACGGCGGGGACGGGAAAGGAAATAAATACCCTTGGACGGCTCCAGAAGCTGCCAGAGTTTTTCTGTTTTGTCCACATAAAGGAAATTCCCTCCTATGAGGTCTTCAAAAGTATATACGCTGGTCGTCAGGTTTTTCATTTGATGCATCCGGATTATTCATAGTGCTGACTGCAAAACTCTAAATATAACGGAGCGCGGGTTTTCTGACCCGCGAAAAATTAATTCAAACGGCGGGTCAGAAAACCCGCCCTCCGTTGGTTTTGCAGCAATGAGGCAATTTTGAAATTGCCTCCATGGTGCAAATATAAGACTAAACCCGGAAACTTCAAGAAGTAAATATTCACTGAACTGTGTTCGTTCAGTGACTCTTTACATATCGAATTACACCCTCATGTATGGCGACGCGAGGTCTTAGGCGGCCAGAGATGAATATCCAATAGCCAACACGGAATATCCAATGTCCAAGTTAATTGGGTGTTCAATTTTTGAAATTCCTATACGTGGACTTAACCGGCTACGCCGGAACTCTAAAAGGATCGCCGAACTCCAGTT
>CAZION010000090.1:6443-27162 GCA_964540865.1 uncultured Victivallis sp. | reverse complement strand
TTTCTTCACGGAGAAATGCGATGATGGCGCATGCGTCAAAAACGTATTTAATTTGGGGCATTTAAACCTCTAAGGACTTTTCTACAGATTTCATTCTGGAAAATTCTTCAGAGGAATGCAGGGATTTTCTGTATTTTCCAAGAATTTTTCTTGGGTTGGACTTTTTTCCGGGCTTTGTCATATTGCGTGAAACAAGAAAGTCCAGAAAATTGGCTGCTTCCTCAAGCTGTTGAGGGGCAAGACGATGTATAGCTTTTTCAATTTTTGACTGTGTCTGCGTTATGGCATTCATTTTTTCACCTATTTGCGATAATATCATTTGCTGTTTGAAATTCAAGAGGGAATTACAGGTTAATTTTACTCATCTATATCTTTGATTCAAGCAGAGGGATTACCGGTGTCGTTAGCACCGCAAACGACTTGTTAAGTCTTTTGCGGGTGTTCAGACATATTTTCGCAGGAGACTCCTTTCTTTTCCAACATCCGTGAGAGCCCTTCAAAATCTCATTTTCAGGGGAAATGGTTCTTCTGTTGGCGTAAAGCCTGACGGAATCCTCGATTATGCTCTTTTTAGACTTATGGAGTGAACTTGAAAGAGAATTGATCATGGTTATGATCGAAGCATCCATCCTTGTTGAAAAAACTTTATCCATAATATTAACCCACATTGATATGTAAGAAATGTAATGTAAGAAAAGGAGAAAGCAAAATTTTCAAGGGAAAGCAAACATTGCAATTTTTAAGGTTCCTGGAGTTGTTATCATCTGGTTTTCTTCCGTGAAAGAAATACGTCCAGCCAGACGGCCATGATAAGGACCAAGCCGCGGGCCACCATCTGATCCATCTCATTAATGCTCATCAGCTCCATTCCATTGAGCAAGGTCACCATGATCAGCGACCCGACAAGAACTCCAAGGACATTTCCACGTCCTCCCGAAAGGCTTGTTCCTCCAATTACGCATGCGGCGATTGCATCAAGTTCCATAAGGTTTCCTACGGTCGTTGAGCTTGAACCTTGGTAAGCGGCGGCCATGAAGCCCGTCAAAGCCACTATAGCACCGAGCAGTGCAAAGGCACCTATTATGACGCGGTTGACCGGCACGCCAGAAAGTACTGCCGCCTCAGTGTTTCCTCCTATTGCGTACAAATATCGTCCGAACGGGGTATGTGTGGTGATTACGTATATCAGGAAGCCGACTGCACAAAGTATGATGATTGCCAGAGGAATTCCCTGATACTGGTTCATATTGATCGTGAACAGGAAGATGACTTGCATTGCAATGAAGAACTTCAGGAATGAAATGTGCCATGGATCAACTTCAAAACCATGCTTCGCCCTCTGCCTGTTCCCTTTGATTATCGCCAATATAACCAGAAGAGAGAGGATTGATGCCAGAATGTAACCTAATCCCTTGGGAAGATACTCGGTGGTGAGCATGGAGAGAAGGTTTGCCTGGTCTCCGTGCTGTACCGGGATTGTCTTCGATTCGATGACGCGCCAGAAAAGACCGCGGTAAACAAGCATGCCGCCCAGCGTGATGATGAATGCTGGAATCCTCTGGAAGGCGATCAACGCCCCCATTAACGCCCATAGGCCAATGGCAAACAGAAATGCAGCCAGCATGCTCGGGCCAGCGCCCCAGCCCTGATTGATGATAAGCACGCATGTTATTCCCCCTATCATCCCCGCACCGCTGCCGACCGACAAGTCTATCTGTCCCGGCAGAAGAACAAGTAGCATTCCAAAAGCCAAAATGGCCGTGAATGACAGTCGTATCGCCATCATCGTCAGATTCCTGGACGACAGGAAATTAGGTTCTACTGTCGAAAAGAATATCCATATCAGCAGCAGCCCCGCCACCATCGAGAAATCCCGTAAGGAAATTTTCTTAGTCATTGCATAGTTCCTTCATCACTTTTATATCACAGCGCTATTTTTCAAGTTTTCATTAAATCCGAAACTCGAAGCACGAAATCCGAAAATTAATAACAGGCATTAAAGACAAGCTAAAGCTTGAACTCCAACTAATTTACTATCTCCGGTTCTCCCATTCACCGTTTCTCCGATTCATTTTCTAAAATTATGGAATTTCATCGCCGCCTCCAGCATTGCATGCTGCCCTGCCTCGCCCCTCTTGAACTCGCCACCGATGTGCCCTTCGCTCAAGATGATCATCCGATCGCTCATGCCCATGAGCTCCGGCATTTCGCTGGATACCAGGACAACAGCCTTGCCATTGTCGGTAAGCAGGTTTACAAGTTCATAGACCTCCTGTTTGGCTCCGACATCTATTCCACGGGTAGGCTCGTCGAGAAAAATTACCGAGGGCTCCGTCATCAGAGCCTTTGCCAAAACAACCTTCTGCTGGTTTCCACCGGAGAGGCCGCCTACCGTGGAATCCAATCCAGGCGCCTTCACACGCAGGGATTTGAAGAATTCCCAGTTTTTCTTGACTTCCCGATTTCCATCTATGAATATGCCTAGGGTTAGAAAAGATCCAAGTGATGCAAGAGACTGGTTGAATCCGATGCTCTGTTCAAGGACGAGTCCATACCGTTTGCGATCTTCGCTGACAAGCATCAGACCGCTTGCAATCGATTTTGCAGGAGTTGTGGAATCAAGAGGCTTGCCGTTCAGAATTACATTCCCTGTAATTCGTCGCCCATACGCTCCGAAAATATGCATGATGAGTTCTGTACGTCCAGCGCCCATAAGGCCTCCGAATCCCAAAACTTCGCCGGCCCTGACATCGAAGCTTATGTCATGAAGAATTTTCTTCTCATTGAGATCATCATACACATTGAGTTTTTTTACTTCAAGAAGTGGCACCCCAGACTTTGAAGGACGGCGCGGGAAAAGTTGGTTTATCTCCCGACCTACCATATGCTTTATCACTTCATGCTTGTTTGATGCCGAGGCCTCAAGGGTCGTGACTGATTCACCATCCCTCAATATCGTTATGCGATCGGAGATGGCGAAGACCTCGTCCAGCTTGTGGGAGATGTAGACACAGGTAATTCCTTTTTTCCGCAGCTCCCTTATGATATTGAGAAGGATATCAACTTCGGTCTCTGTCAATGCTGCAGTCGGTTCGTCGAGGAGAAGTATTTTCCTGTTCTTGGACAGTGCCTTCACAATCTCTACCAGCTGCTGCTGTCCGACCCCAAGATCTCCGACGACTGACGCAGGATCCAGTTTCAGCCCATAGTGGTCGAGAAGCTTCCGTGTTTCAGAAAAGACAATGTTCCAGTCTATGATTCCGGCAACAGTGGGTTCATTTCCGAGGAAGATGTTTTCGGCGATCGTCATTTCCTTTACCAGCGCCAGTTCCTGATAGATTACTGCGATTCCCGCACTTTCCGAATCAGCTACTCCATTGAATACGGCTTCATTGCCGTCTATTCTTATTGTTCCATCGTATGAACCATGCGTCCAGATTCCGGAGAGACATTTTATCAAGGTGGACTTGCCGGCGCCGTTTTCTCCACAGAGCGAGTGGACTTCCCCTTGATGCAGGTTGAATGAAACCCGGTTCAGGGCGCGGACACCAGGGAATGTCTTGGTCAGCTCCTCAACCTGCAGGATTATGTTCTGGTTATTCGACATCTCAGGTTCCTTTAAGTGTCAAAGTATCATCATTGTTTTTTGCGAAAAACAATTGTGTCAGCGTATCAAAGAAATTTAATATAATGCTTTCCTTCTATTCCCATCTGCTCTGCCACTTTGACACCATGACACTCTGACACTTCTTAATCTACGGTTTTCTCGGTCTTTCACCTTCAGGAATGTTGCGGTAGACCTCTTCGAACACATGGAACTTATCTTGGATGACTGTGTCTACCATGTTGTTCTTATCAACTGAAGTGATTTCAACCAGTACGGAGGGAATGTCTTTTTTTCCGTTGGGTACTGCGCTCCGTGCCAGAATTGGTTTTCCCTGAGCCATCGCCATTGCCGTCTCGGCGGCGCGCGTGGCCATTTTCTCAAGAGGCTTGTATATGGTCATGGCCTGTGAACCCTCTACAATCCGCTGGCATGCGGACAGTTCGGCATCCTGTCCTGTGACCAAGACTTTTCCAGACATGCCGCTTTCCTTAAGAGCTTGGATTGCACCTCCGGCCGTTCCATCGTTCGATGCGAGCACTGCATCAATATCCTTGCCGTTGTTCGTGATTGCGGCATTCATGATATCCTTGGCCTTGTCCGGCTTCCAGTCGGTAGCCCAGTTTTCGTGGATGACTTTTATATCCCCTTTTTCGATGTATGGTTTAAGGACATTGTCCTGTCCCTCCTTGAAGAGCTTTGCATTGTTGTCTGTGGGGGCACCATAAATCCTGACAATCCGTCCCTTCCCGGGTGTCTGAAGATGATCAACAAGATATCGTGCTTGTGCTTCACCTACCTTGACGTTGTCAAAGCTTATGTAAAGATCCAAATCGCAGTTGGTTATCATCCTGTCGTAGGCGATTACAGGGATTCCCGCCTTATGTGCCTCCTCCACGCCCTTGCTCATGGCTGCTCCATCATGTGGAACTATCACCATGACATCAACCTTGTTTGTGATAAGAGACGTCACATTGCGGATCTGTGTCATATCGTCGCTGCCTGCGGACAGCACTTCCACTTCGCCTCCCAGCTCTTTAACTTTTGCAACAAATATATCCCTGTCGCGCATCCAGCGTGCTTCTTTAAGGGTATCCATGGAAAGACCGATGTGAAGTTTGCCTTTGCTTTCTCCTTCCTTTAACCCGATCATTTTTTCATTGGCTGCTCCGGTTATGCCTCCCCTATATAGAGAGAGTCCGATCAATACGCTCAATATTAGTGATATTGTAACAAGTGAAGCAGTAAGTCCTTTCATGACTTTATCTCTCCTTTCTTTTAATATTCCATCTAATTGTTTTCCTCATTGGAATGAATTATTCCCGATCCATTCTTCTTCAGTGTCCAGTCAATTTGAAAAGCAAAGCGATATACCGAATCGGAAGTTCCTTCCCATTAAGTTTGAGAAAAGTATTTTTATCTCGCCGCCAAAAAGTTTTGTTTAGAGGCCGCCTGTCACTTCTAGGACGGAGCCTGTGATATATGAGGATTCTTTTGATGAGAGGAAAAGCACTGCATTTGCGACTTCCTCTGGTTTTCCCAGTCTTTTCAGGGGGATCTGCTGGATGTAGGTTTTTTTAAGATCTTCCGGGAGATCGGCAATAAAATCAGTGTCTATGAAGCCTGGAGAGACACAGTTGACCGTGATTCCACGACGGGCGGTCTCCTTTGCAAGAGACATAGAAAGAGCGACCTGTCCGGCTTTTGCGGCCGCATAGTTCGCCTGTCCTGCAAAACCGAATTTTCCGGAAGGGGAGGTTATGTTTATGATTCTTCCGAATCTATTCTGCATCATCTTCATCACGGCGAATTTGCTCATGTTGAATGTGCCTGTGAGGTTTGTGGAAATTACAGCGTTCCAATCCTGGGAGGGCATCATTCCCAGGACATTGTCCTTGCGGATGCCGGCGTTATTCACAAGAACTTCGAGGGATTTCTTTTCCCGGTCGAATTTCTGGAAGAACAATTCTGTTTCCTTATAGTCTGAAATATCGAATTTAACGATTTCAATGGGATAATCCAGCCAGGTCTGTCTGAAGTTTTCGGCGGCAGTTTCATTTCCACAGAACGTCGCAGTCACGGATGCGCCTGTTTTTAGGAAAGCTTCCGATATTGCCTTGCCTATACCCCTGGTGCCACCGGTGACGATGACATTGTAACCTTTGAAGTCGAAGTTCATATAAATTTTCTCCCAAGGATAAAATTTATCATAGTTAAGTCAAAATAAAATAAAAAACCCCGGAAAATATCCGGGGTTTGAAAAATCATGCATATTGCATGGAATTATTTCTTCTCTTCGCTTTTTTCAGTCTTTGCCTTTTTTGCGACGGCTGTTTTTTTAGGAGCAGCGTCTTTTTTAGGAGACTGTTTTTCAGCAGTATCCTTTGCAGCGGCCTTTTTCTTTTTTGCAGGCTTTACGGTGTTTTCTTCGCCCACAAGCTGGAGAATACACATTTCAGCAGCATCTCCCAATCTCTGCCCTACACGGATAATCCTGGTATATCCGCCTTTGCGTTCGGCAAATTTAGGTGCGATTTCGGCGAAAAGTTTCTTTACAGCTTCTTCATCGCGTATTTTGGAAATTGCCAAACGCCTGTGATGAAGGTCGCCCTTCTTGGCGTAGGTGATCATTTTTTCAGCCACGCGACGTGTCTGTTTAGCTTTTACAATGGTTGTCTTGATCTGACCATGCATGAACAGGGAACTAACCTGATTGCCAAGCATAGCTGTTCTGTGTGCGCTTGTGCGCCCTATCTTAAAAGTAAAGTAACGATGACGCATTATTCTTCCTCCTGAGTTTTAGCTTTCATCTTGTCAGCTTCAGTCTGCAGAAGTGTGACCATTTCCTCACTGAAAGACATACCGAGAGACAAACCTAGGGTTGTAAGTTTGGCCTTGATTTCGTCAAGTGACTTTCTGCCGAAATTCCTGAATTTAAGCATTTTTGATTCTGATTTCAGGCAGAGATCGCCGATGAGCTTGATGTTTGCATTGTTAAGGCAGTTCTGGGCTCTGACGGAAAGTTCGATATTGTCAACAGGCTGAACAAGCATCTTGTAAAGTTTCTGTTCTTCTTCGCTGATTGAGGCAAGTGAACCTTCTTCACCGGCAAGTGAGCCGAGGAAGGGACGCAGATGATCTTGAAGAATCTTTGAGGCTTTCTCCAAAGCATCCCTGGGGGCTATTCTGCCGTCGGTCCAGATTTCGAGGATAAGGCTGTCCATTTCAGTCTCTTCTCCGAGACGTGCAGTTCCCACATTGTAACGGACATGGGTTATGGGGCTGAAGAGGCAGTCGATCGGAATAGTTCCGAGGGGCTGGTCTGCTTTCTTGTTTTTCTCAGATGAGTAATATCCGCGGCCTTTGATGATTTCAATCTCTGCGCGGAAGGATCCTTTTTTATCGAGAGTGCAGATAAGCTGGTCTGGGTTGAGTATTTCTACAGTACCGTCTGTGACAATGTCTCCGGCGGTTACTGGTCCAGCTTTGTCTTTCTTGATTTCAAGGGTTTTAGGAACATCTCCTGTGCAGTTGATGCGGACTCTTTTAAGATTGAGGACGATGTCTGTTACATCTTCGATAATGTTGGGAAGTGTAGTGAACTCATGTGAAGCCCCGTCAATTCTGATTGCGGAAATAGCTGCACCCTCCAGTGAGGAAAGGAGAACCCTCCTTATTGAATTTCCTATACTGTGGGCAAACCCTCTCTGCAGGGGAGCTGCTATAAATTTACCATAGTTGGCGGTTGCCGTTGATTCCTCCAACTCTACGGAACGAGGCATCGGAAAGGCATTTGAAACTGGCATTGACTTACCTCCAGAATTATTCAAACATTGTTTAATTTATATTATTTTGTGAATTACCGAATGAAACTATACGCGACGCCTCTTTGCGGGGCGGCAACCGTTATGTGGGACCGGTGTGATATCTTGAAGGGCGAGTATTTCAATTCCCGCAGCAGCAATGCCTCTTACGGCTGATTCGCGTCCTGCGCCTGGACCCTTGATTCTCACTTCAGCTTCCTTCATGCCGAGAGCCTGGGCTTTTTTCGCAGTCTCAGTGGCGACAAGCTGAGCAACATAGGCTGTGCTTTTCTTGGAACCCTTGAAACCGGATCTTCCCGCGCTTCCCCAGCACAGTACATTGCCGTGCAGGTCGGTGAAGGTGACTTTTGTATTGTTGAACGTTGAGTGTACGTATGCGACACCTGTTGGAACAATACGTGCAGCTTTGACCTTCTTTTTTACGGCTCCCTCTTCAACGGCTGGAGCTTCGGCGGTTGCGCCGGCTACAGCTTGGGCAGCTTCCGTTTTCTTGAGTTTTTCTGTATTTTCAGATTTCTTGCCTTTTGATTCGTCAGCCATAATCTACCTTCCTGATTTGAAATAAGGATTACTTTTTCTTCTGGTCTTTTGCTTCATCGGTTGATGAGACAACCTTACGTGCCGTCTTATCCCTGATTGCTCCTACTGTCTGTCTCTTGCCTTTTCTTGTACGGGCATTCGTTTTTGTTCTCTGTCCTCTTACCGGCAGGCCTCTGCGATGCCTGTTCCCGCGGTATGAGCTGATTGCGACCAGTCGTCTGATGTCCTGGGCTACCATTCTTCGGAGATCCCCTTCTACGACATAGTCGTTCTGGAGGATTGTTGTAATTTTAGAGATGTGCTCATCGCTGAGATCATCAGCTTTCGTACCAATAGGAATGTTTGCCTTCTTTATGATTTCAAGGGCTCTTGCGGGTCCTATTCCATAAATATATGGCAGTGAAAATTCAACACGTTTCCTACCGGGTATATCAACACCAAGAATTCGCGGCATAAAAAATTCCCTTCCTTAATATAATATCAACCCTGTCTCTGTTTATGGCGTGCGTTGCGTGAACATTGCACTCGCAACACGCCTTTTCTTTTAATAATCTGACAAAATTCACAACGACGTTTTACTGATGCTCTAACTTTCATAAGCAAACTCCTACTACCCTGCCAGAACCGCGGAATTCAATAATAAATGTTCCGTACAGCTGGCATGTAAATAAAAAATTTAAAAAAATTTATCGAGCCGGATAAAATAGACGCCTGTGGAAGACATTCAAGCATGATATGACAAAATATTGGAAAAAAATGAGGACGGTCAAATTCCGGGGTGAAAAGTCCCTGTAAATCTCCGGTTCTGGTTTGAAATCCAGCTGTCAATAACCGGTTTCAGAAGATAATCCTCTATCTCTTCGCTTATCTCAATCGGCGAGTTGCAGTATGGACAGCAGGCGAAATGTTCAAAGTCATCCCTGAAAAGCAGTTCAAAACACTTTGGGCAGACCAAGATCTTGTCCGAAGAGTTTTTCAATTTCCTGAATTCGTATTTATTACTCGAGCGCATATCGCTCCTCTATATCTGTTATTTTAAGTATATTATATATTATTTTCCAGACAAACGCAAGACTCAAAGCCCGGATCCATAATATTAAAACAAGCTTATCCTATGCCACTTGAGATCATTGCTTTGATTTGATAGATGTTTTGGAGCGTGTTTCCTGAAGTTTAACATTCTGACAGTTGTTCTCGGAAATTTGTTCATGCAGGGAAACCTTTTTATTTTCAGATTCCACTTATGATTTTGGCCTTGATGGACTCATATTCTGCATCGCTGATCAGTTTCGCGTCCAACATCTGTTTTGCAGTCTGAAGCCTGCCAACTGCATCATTTGTCTGAGCCCCGCTCATGTCTGTGTTTGGGGACATGCCTGTTCCTGAAATCTGAACGCCCCCGGCTTTGGCGCGCATTTCCTCGAGCTCCCTTATCCGTCTTTTCTCGCGCCAGGATTGTTCATGGGATTGGCAGAGGCGGTAGACTTTCTGCGCCTGTTCCTTGTTAAGTCCCTTGAAAACCATGGTGTTTTCGATATTGCCCGCTGACGCAAGATCGCTCGCACTTGAAAAAGAAACTGTAAGATCCGCTCCGAAAATACCAACTTGTATTTTTATATCCTTCAGATCCTGCCATCTCTTGTCAATTATGTCGAAACCGCCAAGGATGTTCAGCTTCAAAATGATAAAACGGCCGCTTGTCGCTGCTATTAGAATACGCCGGTGTGTGAGGGCGAAGATATGCCGTTGTATTGCCCATGCCTCCAGATTTTCACCTTCAATTACGACGGAATTCAGGCAAGCCAGGGACTTTTCCAGTCCGGGATTTTTTAGATTCAACTGTTCGTTCATAAATTATTTATTCATCCTTTTAAATTGGAATTTATTGGGCATAGTTCGTAATAATCAGCCGAAGGCTCCATATATTGTTTCTGTATTGCGAACAACTCGGTAAGGTTGGCCATAAATATATCCAGCAGTCTCGGATCGAAGAAAACCCCCTCTGCCTCTTTCATGATCTGTACCGCCATTTCATTTGAATAGGCATCCTTATATGGGCGCTTGCTTGTAAGGGCATCGAAGACATCAGCCAATGCTGTTATCCTTCCCCATAGGGGAATGTTTTCTCCTGAGAGACCCAGTGGGTAGCCGCTGCCGTCCCATCTTTCATGGTGGGATCTGGCAATTATCTCTCCAGCCCTGAGAAGGTCGGAGGAAGATCCGCTCAGTATAAGCGCGCCTATTTCAGTGTGCTTCTTCATTATCTCAAATTCTGAAGGGGAAAGTTTCCCGGCTTTCAGGAGTATGGCGTCAGGAATTCCTATTTTTCCAACATCATGCATGGGGGTTGCGTTAAGGATGAGTTCGCATTCTTCCGGGGACAATCCCAGTTTTATGGCTATAACGTGACAGTAACGGCTCACGCGTTTGATATGGAATGAGGTTTCCTTGTCCCTGTGCTCTGCGGCCAGAGCCAGTCTTTCGATGGTTTCAAGCTGTGCCAGGTATGTTTTTCGCTGGGCCTCCTCCTTTGCCTGGAGCGCGTGCTGCAGGGCCTCTGTCCGCTTGGCCACAGTTTCTTCAAGTTCGGCCTGGTATCGTTTGAGGGCTTCCCGGGATTCCTTTTCCACAAGCATTGAATGAGTGCGTATTTTCAGTTCCATCATGTCAAACGGCTTGACAATGAAATCGTTCGCCCCTGCCTCCACAGCCCGCAACCGGTCTTCCCTGCCTGCAAGTCCGGTCACCATGCATATGGGGATGTCCTTATATTCAGTTCCGCTCCGGATTTTTCGCACAACTTCAAAGCCGTCCATGCCCGGCATCATCACATCAAGTAGTATCAGATCGTAGCCGAGTTTGAGCTGGTCCAAAGCCTTGAGTCCGTCGATTGCGGAGTCGACATAGTATCCAAGTGCTTTTAACATCTTGGCAAGTAGATCTCGATTTGAACTTTCATCGTCCACCACGAGAATCCGACGTATCCGATCCATAATTATGGGTCTCCTTAAATTGCCCCGGACAAACTGGCTGAAAAATAGTCCTGCGAGGAGTAACAATCAAGGAGAACGTATAAAAAAAGGAAGGTTGGCTGTTTTGCGCCCATTCACAGTGGAGTTGCTGGCGGAATTTTTATAGGTTCCCCTATTTGTAATGGCGGTTTATATTTTCTGCTTTATGTTATGTCGGATTGGTTCTCATAGGAGGTGGATATGGCAGTGGTGACGATGGTTGCTGCGGCAGTGGTTTTTATATATGTGAATTTATTTTTTCTCCTGGCGCTTCTTAAGAAGAACAACGGGATCATGGACGTGGCGTGGGGTCCCGGGTTTGTATTGCTATCCTTTCTGACACTTACGCTGTCAGGTGAAACAAGTTCCAGGCAGGTTCTGCTTTCCACTCTTGTCACAATATGGGGCGCAAGGCTTTGCATTCACATCCTGATCCGAAATGCCGGAAAGGGAGAAGACTTCCGGTATCGTAATTGGCGCAATACATGGGGGCGATGGTTTCATCTTCGCAGCTACCTGCAAATTTTCATGCTTCAGGGTTTTTTCATGTTCATAGTCGCCACCCCGATACTGCTGGTCAATGCAAGATGCGGCGGTCCGCTTGGGCTTCTTGACTGGATTGGACTGCTTGTGTGGCTGACAGGGTTCCTCTTCGAAGCGGTCGGAGATTTTCAGCTTCTGCGCTTTATGAAGAAGAGCGCCAGCAAGGGACGCATCATGCGTTACGGCCTTTGGAAGTACACGCGCCACCCGAACTATTTCGGAGAGGCGACTCTTTGGTGGGGGTGTTTTTTCATTGCGCTCAATGTTCCTGGCGGAGGCTGGGCCTTGATAAGCCCGCTGGTGGTCGGATGGCTTCTCCTTTACGTTTCCGGCATTCCGATGCTCGAGGAGAAATACAGGAGCAATCCGGAATATCAGGATTACAAAAAAACTACTTCTGCGTTCTTCCCGTGGTTCCCAAGGAAAACATGATTACAAAGACAATAAATTTTGTTTTGTTCCAGTTCGCTTGGTTCGCCTGTGTGATAAGCGGAGCTCACCAGACATCGCTCATAGCGGTCGCCGTGTCGGCACCTGTTATCGTCATTAGTCTTTGGAGGCGCAAGGAGACCCTCAAATCAGATTTGCTTCTTTTGGCATGTATCGCAGTGATAGGTTTTTGCATCGACTCGCTGAATTTGACAGCCGGCGTTTTCAATCTGAACGGTTCTCCTTGCTTCAAGTTCATATGTCCTCCCTGGCTTGTTCTTCTGTGGGTGGTTTTTGGGACGACATTGCGAGGTTCGCTCGCTTGGCTTGCAGGACGGTATTGGTTGAGCGTTGCATTGGGTGCAATGGCAGGTGCGCCAAGTTATTTCGCCGGAGCGAAGATCGGTGCGGTTACGATGAACACCAATTGGATATTCAGTGCGATCTCCCTTACGGTGACATGGGCGTTGGTGATGCCGCTTCTGATCTGGCTGGCGCATGGGCGTCCTGCGGATTTCGCACGACAAACTGCAGATCGTCGATGACGCATTCTGCAAATCCAGCTTCACAGTAGGCGAAGTAGAATTCCCACTTACGCAGGAAGACTTCATCGAATCCAAGCTTTTTTGCGGCGTCGGCGTTGGCGTGCAGGCGTTCGTGCCAGATTTGCAATGTAGGGACATAGTGCGCACCGATGCTTTCCACCTCTCCTATTTCAAGTTGCGAACTTCGCGCGGCGGCGTGAAGGGAAGCAAGGCAAGGCAGATGTCCGCCCGGAAAGATGTGCTTTCGGATGAAATCCGAAGTTCGGCAGTACCAGTCGTAACGCGCGTCCGGGATTGTTATCACCTGGATCACCGCAATTCCTCCTGGAAGCAGCAGGCGGCCGACCGCGGAAAAGTATGCAGCCAGGTTCTCATGCCCGACGGCCTCAAGCATTTCGATGGAAACTATCCTGGAGAATTGACCCTGCGCCTTCCTGTAGTCGCACAGTTCAATGCTGATCCGATCGTCCAGGCCAGCCGCCGCCACCCTTTCACGCGCAAGTTTCAGCTGTTCGCTTGACACCGTGATGCCGGTGACCCGGCAACCGGTGCGCCTGACCGCCTCTATCGCAAAAGCCCCCCAGCCGCAACCTATCTCCAAAACATGGTCGTCCGGCCCGATCTGCGCCTTGCTGATAATGCGTCGGACCTTGGCAATCTGCGCCCCTGACAAGGGATCCGCTTCACCTGAACCTGCATTGGAACCAGGCCCGAACCATGCGCAGGAATATAGCATCGTGTCATCTAGGAAAAGCCTGAAGAAATCATTGCTGAGATCATAATGCTCGCCGATATTGCTGCGGCTTCCCCTGATGGTGTTGGCGCGGCGAAGATGTTTGAAGTAGTTGTAAGTCCTGGTGAAAAATCCACCGCGTTCGGATTCTATGCATTCCCAGTTTTTGATCATGAGTTTCAGGAATGCGGATAAGTCCTGACATTCCCAGTCTCCTGCCATGTAGGATTCACCAAGGCCTATGTCGCTACCGGTGCCCAGTCGCCAGAAAAAATCCCAATTGAGGATATCTACGCGGACACGAGGTTCGGTCCCGGGTGTGCCGAAATGTTTTACGCTGCGGTCGGGCAGGATAAGTTCCAGGTCGCCCTTCTGGAAATTGCGCATGACACGTAGAACTCCGTTCATGGCGAGGCGCCGTGACAATCCCGGCGGGGCGACACGGACGGTCATGGGACTGCGCGGATTGGGGCGCTGGTAGATCGGAAGCTTACGCTGCCAGTAGAGCCGGGCCGCCTGCCAGCAGATGCGCGGCACCGTGATCAACACGCTGAAAGGATAGAGGAGAAATGTCTTCAGCAGATTCCAGCTTGTGATTTCACAGTCCTTCCCGGACAGTCGTGCCACGAACGCAATTTTTTCATCCTTATGCAACTGTATCTGCACGGCGACGGTGTTTCCGGGAACAGTGAACTGGAAGTCGTAAGAACCCTTGAGATCGAAAAACGGGGAAACATGGAAATTTTTAGGAACCTGATAGTGCGCGGAAAAACCCGTCTTCGGCGGCAGCTGATCCTTCAGGACGTAAATATGCGAATCCCCGAAAGTATTGTTGACGTTCACAATGACGCAGCGCAGGCTGCCGTCGGATCTCAGGCATTGGAAGAAACTGACCGGATTGAATGCATAATTGAGGAAACGGGCCGAGGTGAGCAGCATTATCCTGGTGACCCCGTCGCCGCATCCGTGAGCTTCCAGGACAGACTGTACTTTTTGCCGGATAGTTTCCGGCCCCGGTGCCAGATAATCCTTGTCATGCAGCGCCACCGTCCGTATCCGGTTGTGTCCGAAGAGACAACTGACCTTCTGAAGTTCGTCGAGCTCATCAATGTCAAAAGCGTAGAAATAGACAGGATACTCGAATTTGTGCTTTGCCACCCAGTTCCGGGAATGCATGATGCGCCCTCTGTAGATCCGGGAATTCACAGGTCAACTCCCATTGTCCGGCATACGGCAACGCCGGAACGGACCGCGTCCTCGTGAAAACCGTAACCAAAATAGCTGCCGCAAAAATAGGTCTGGCGTACTCCGTTGAGGGTGTCCAGTTCCCTCTGCGTATCCATCGACGCAAAAGAATACGCCGGATGCATGTACTGGAGTTCGCGGACAATGGAACCGCTTTTTACTGGACGGCGCCGGTTGAGGCTGACGCAGTAGTTCCGCTGAGTACGCAATCCCTGAAGTAGGTTCATGTAATATGAAACCGAAACTTTCCCGGCATGTTCATCATCACGTTCGCGGACATAGTTCCAGCTGGACCAGCTGCGCCGTGACGGAGGCAGTACCGCCGTATCCGTATGAAGCACCGTTTTATTGTTCTGATAACTCCAGGGTCCCAGCAGACGGAGTTCTTCGGCGGAAGGATCTGAGAGCAGTTTAAGGGCCTCGTCGGCATGAGAGGCGATCACAGCCTTGTCAAAAATCATTTCTTTGCCATCGACTTTAACGGCAACTCCATTTCCGGTGCGGCGCACCCCGGATACCGGGGATGAAAGCCTTACCGTGCCGCTGAATTTCTTTGCGAACGCTTGGACATATGAGTGGCTTCCCCCAGCGACTGTCTGCCAGTTCGGGCGGTTGCTGAGGGAAAGCAGGCCGTGATTGCGGAAGAATCGCAATAGGGCGGCGGCAGGGAATTCCTGGGTCTCCGAGGGTGGTGCCGACCAGATTGCGGCCATCATCGGATACAGGTACCATTCGGAGAATTCATGGCCATATTCGCCCTTTCTCAGATATTCTCCAATGGTCTCCAGCGGCAAAAGGTTGGACTCTATGGCGGCTGTACCTTTTTGGCAGAAGCGACGAATATCAAGGAGCATCCGCCAGAAAGAGGGCCGGAACAGGTTTCGTCGCTGTGCGAAAAGTCCGTTGAGGTCGTTCCCGGAGTAGTGGAAACCGCTTTTCTCATCATAGTAACTGAACGACATGATGCTTGTACGCACCTGGACTCCGAGCTGATCAAGCAGCTTGTGGAACAGAGGATAAGTACGGTCATTGCAGACTATGAAACCTGTGTCGACAGGGGTTCCTGCATCGGGGCCGTCGGGGATTGTAATTGTATGGGTGTGTCCGCCGAGATAATCGTTCTTCTCGAACAATGTTATTTCGAATTTATGCTGCAGCAAATGCGCCACGGTAAGACCGGCCACCCCGCAGCCGATAACGGCGATTCTTTCACGTTCTGACATATTCCTACCCCCCCACATGCTTTAAGTGCGTTGAACAAGTTCCAATTCAATCAAAGAACAGCCCTTGCGGTTCATTGCCGGGCCCGGTAATGAGTCACCCTGGTTTTCGGCTGGACTATATCTGAGCACAGCTTTATCCGGACTGCCCAGCAGGCGGCAAGCAACTGCGCGATACGTGAGTATATGCGCTGTTTAAATGTCGGCGGACCTATAAGGGTTTCGATTTCATGTTCCAGGGCTGTGGCGCGGTCCCGTTCCAGTGCATTGACCGGGTGTTGCCTGATCGTCGGCAGCAGCTGCCGGTATTCCTGTATCCGCTCCAGCATCTGCGAAGTTCGCACATTGAAAGCGGGGTCCTGATCCGCCTTTGCCGATAAGGTGCGGTAACCCAGCAAAGCGGTTTCGATCATGCGGAAAATTGAGCTTGAGTTGCGTTCATGTTCTTCCCGGAATGCACGGTCCAGCCACTGCTCGGGTGCATCTCCCGGAAATTCCGGATGTGAATAATTGAGGTATTTCTGTCCGTGCCATTCTTCGAAAGGCAGTTCGGTCTTAAGCCGTTTCTGATCCTTGTGATCCTTATATACTCCAGTGACCGGAAGTCCGGTCAGCAGCATGAATTGGAACATGTCCGCCTTAAGTGAGATCATGTAGTCTATGTCCACCCTCATGTTTTCAGGGGTATGATGTTCCATGCATAGTATGGATGAGGCAAGGACGGAAATCCCGTGACGGCGCAGATCGGCGATTAAGGCGGCGTGGTCGATCCCCTCATTTTTGGGAAAAACCTGACCGGTCTTCGACTCGATCCCTATCCAGAGCATGTGCACACCAAGGCGCGCCAGATTTTCGACCCCGAACTCCGACACTGCGTCGGCGGATGCGAAAACATGGAATTTGAACCAGCGGCCGGAACGCTTCATTTCAGTCAAAATACCTGATGCGTTTTCGCGGTGCCTGAGGAAATTCTCGTCGAGCACGAAAAAGGTGTCATACCCGTCGCTGTCAGCCATCCGACAGGCTATGTCGAACAAATCTTTTCCTGTCGTGACAAAAGGTTTGTATGCCTTTCCGAAAAAATGCGTTGTCGAGCAGAAGCGGCAACCGTTGTCGCAGCCTACGCCTGGTACAAGGAGTCCGGCCGTTATTCCAGGCATCGGTATTCCGTAAACCCGGTGGTAGTCGTTGCTGGGCATGTTCGGATGGTGGATCGGAGCTTCGGGATCCTCGCCGAGAAAGCGGCGGAGCCACCCAATACCTTCTCCGCGGACGACATGGTCGCATGGTATCAGTTTTTCAATATCCTCTATGGCGGCGCCGTGGCCGCCGAGCAGAATGACAGAGTCTGGAGAATGCTCGCGGACAAGCTGCGCCATTTTCCTGGCTTTGCTGAAATTAGGGGTGATGAAGGAAATGCCGACAATATCGTATCCCTTGCGAAGTTCGCGAATGAAACGTTTCTGTGACGGGAAATCAAGTACAGTCACATCGGCATTGACATTCTCCGCCAGGAAATAGAGTCCGAAGCTGCGATGATGGAAACGGAGGGAGGCGGCGCCCTGAACCTTGGTGATCTGGTTATGGAAGAGCTCCATGATGTTCTCTTTCCTGCCGAAATCATCATCGATTCCGAACGGGCCGAAGACTCCGGACAGAAGGATCTTTGGAGGTCCGGATTTCCCGGCGCGATTGAAAACAGGCTGTTCTTCTAGAGTGTGATTAAGGGAAGAAGACGCCGGTGCAGATCCGATAGTGCTTGAACTAACCATTACGCAACCCCTAGGTGTTCAAATTCCAAGAAGTTTTTTGCCGATCATGAAGCTTGCCGCGGAAACTAAAGCTGAAAGCACAGCGCCCCAGAGCATATCCACGACAGTAAGCTGCAAAGACCAGCCGCGTAAAGTGGCGAGATTGGTCAAGTCGTAGGTGGCGTATGATATGAATCCGAATATGGTGCCAAGTGCGACCGCATGCATCAACGATTCGCGTTTCAAGCCGGGGACCACCGCGAAAATCAGTATTCCGGCAATGAAAATCATGTAGAAGATTATTGCCGCCGCCCAGTTGAACTGAGGTGCCAGAAGATCTCCAAACTGCCTGCGGTAGAATCCGCGGGCGATAATCCCTATCCAAAGCATGTCTATTGCGAAGAACACAGGCAATGTAAGCCAATAAAGAGCTAGAAACTTGATAAAGGCACTCATTAAAACCTCCCAATGCTTATTTGGATAATTAAACTAAGGCAACTCATTAATATAACATGATATATGTATATGCACCATACGATTGAGAGGATTCCCTCAGCTTCTTGATATAATCGTGGTTATGCGCAGATGGAGTTTGGAAATGAGAATTATTTGTTTTAGAGGACTCAGTCCTAAGTCCCGGGTCTTTATTTCACCTGCGCCATGAATTTTTTGATTGTCTCTACGGCATCGGGGGTCAATACCTGGCTGAACTGGGAATAGTTTTCAAAATAGCCGCCACCGGAAGGGAAATTAAAAACATCCTGCGGGAAAAATGCGCAATATACGGAAACAGACACTTTCCTGCCCTTGCCGGTTTCAGCTTTCATTTCATAGATACGGTATGTTTTGCGAGGTTCGCACTTAACTGGGAAATCGATGCATTTGCCCTCTGATGATATGAAGACTTTCTTTAGAGGGTAATCGTCCATAATCATTTTATCCTTGCCGAGCAGTGACACTGAATTCCATGACATGTCAATCACTCCTTTCGTGGTTTCGCTTCCGGTTATCACGTCCGGATCGTATCTGAGGAGGACTGCCGGCATGACGGAATAATCTGCTTTGTCGCCCTTGTTGGCGGAAAACATGTATTCCGATGCGAAAAGAACAGTTTTGGAATCGACCGTTGTTTCGCACCAGGTAATGCACCCCATTCCCTTTGGGATCGCGCAGTCATAGGCGAAGACCCTGGTTCCGAGAAACGCAAGCGTATTCTCGTCAAATGGATCGGCGGGCTCTCTTATGACGCAGTCATTGGTGTCAAAATCATCCACGGCTGTGTCTTTATCAGACTCGGCCAATGTGTTTCCATCAATAGAAGATTCTTGAATCTTGCAGACGCACACGCATCCCGATGCGAGAATGATGAAAAAGGCAAGGACAATGACTCTGAACATTTTATTCTCCATAATTTACTTTTGCGTAACATCCGCCTAGTTGGACAGGAATTCAGCAGTCAGGATACAGAATTCAGAATGAAATTCGAACTCAAATCCAAATTTATTCTGACTCCTGAATTCTGACTGCTTTTGAAATTAACTCGGCATAATATAACGTCTATGGTTGCTATACCAAAATATTCTTGTGTTTTAAACCTAACTCTAATTTTTCTGCCGTTGAAAGTGACGTTAATTTGAATATATTGAGGGGATTCAAAAATTTGTAAATTTCATCGAACCTTTAAAGAGTAACTATACGTGATAAAAAAAGACCATCTTGAGAAATGGACGGTTGAGAATTCCGTGGAACTGTACGGAATAAGAAACTGGGGCGCCGGATATTTCAGCATTTCTGAAAATGGTGAGGTGGTAATCACGCCTATGGGCTCCAACAAGGGACCCGTGATCAGCATACCGGAAATTATCACTGGACTTAAGGCGAGAGGGATGGGAATGCCCGTTCTGCTCAGGTTAGGAAATATTCTTGACTCTCAGATAACATACCTGCATGAAACATTCAGGGCTGCAATCTCAAAATTTGACTACAAGGGTTCGTTCAGGGGAGTATATCCCATCAAGGTCAACCAACAGCAGCAGGTGCTTGAAGAGCTCACCATGTTCGGCTCAAAATATCATCACGGCCTTGAAGCCGGCAGCAAGGCCGAGCTTCTGGCAGCCATCTCAATGATAAAGGATCTTGAATCCTGCATTATCTGCAACGGATACAAGGATGAGGAATTTGTAGATCTCGGCCTCTATGCCAGAAAAATGGGGATGCAGTGCTTTTTCGTGCTTGAAATGCCGAGCGAGCTTCCCTTGATACTGGAGAGGGCCGAGAAGCTCAATGTAAAACCCCTGATCGGCGTAAGGATAAAGCTTTCGTCACGCGCCGGCGGGCACTGGACCGATTCCGGCGGCGACCGCAGCGTTTTCGGGCTCAACACCAGCGAGCTTATAGATATAATCGACCTGCTCCGCGAAAAAAACATGCTCGACTGCCTCCAGCTCCTTCATTATCATCTTGGCTCCCAGATCCCGAATATCCGCGACATAAGGGCCGCAGTTGTTGAAGCCTGCAGAGTCTATACCGGACTGGTTGATGAGGGCGCGCAGATGGGATACCTTGACCTTGGCGGCGGACTGGCAGTTGACTATGACGGTTCGCACACCAATTTCCCGAGCAGCAGAAACTACACACTGGATGAATACTGTGCAGATATCATTGAAGTCATTATGACTACCCTCAATGAAAAAAACATACAGCATCCTGTGATCATAACAGAGTCGGGACGTGCGACCGTCGCATACTATTCAGTTCTTATTTTCAACATACTAGATGTAAGCAGGTTCGAAGCCTGCCCCATTCCCGAAAAGCTTCCGAAACACACGCACGGCATGATAAACAACCTGCTTGAGGTTGCCAAGTCTCTTAACTCAAAGAATATCCAGGAATGCTATAACGATGCGGTCTATTACAGGGATGAAATAAGGCAGCTCTTCAAGAACGGGCACATTTCACTCAGGGACAGATCCATTGCCGAAAAAATATTCTGGCATGTGGTTGTGAACATCTCGAAAGACGTCGGAAAACTAAAGTACATACCTGACGAGTTTGAAGGAATCGAGGCGACCCTGGCCGATATATATTACGGTAACTTCAGCGTTTTCCAGTCCCTTCCCGACTCCTGGGCCATAAACCATCTTTTTCCGATTATGCCCGTACACAGGCTTAATGAACCTCCGATCAGGGAGGCGATTATCGCCGATGTATAAGAATGTTGAGATCCTTGTGCGTCGACCTCTGGCGACGATAGATAGCAATGCCCGTCTCCTTA
>CAZION010000090.1:0-6433 GCA_964540865.1 uncultured Victivallis sp. | reverse complement strand
GCACCGGGAGGCGATCATCGCCGACATAACCTGCGACTGAGACGGCAAGATAGACCAATTCATAGACCTTCATGACGTGAAAAAGACAATCTCCCTGCATGAATTGAAGCCCGATGAAGAATATTATCTCGGCGTTTTCCTGGTCGGCGCGTATCAGGAGACACTCGGGGATCTCCACAACCTCCTAGGCGATACAAATGTCGTCAGCATAAGGCTCAATGACAATGGAGGATATGAGTTTGTCCGTGAACTTGAGGGTGATTCCGTTGCTGACGTCCTCTCCTACGTGGAATATGACCCCAAGGCGATTTCCGCGCTGTTCAGGGAAAAAGCCGAACAGGCTGTGCAGACGGGCCGGATCACTCCGGAGGAACGACGAGTCATCATGGAAGCCTTCGACAGCGGCCTACGCGGATACACGTATTTTGAAAGATAAGAAATCTTCCTGCGGAAGTCCGATAATTCTTAAATAGGCCGGTTGAAAACCACCATATTTCTATTCTGATTTGTCAATTGCGGAGACGTGACCATTTTCGCTGATATCTAATCATATTCTTAATATTACAATTGTATAAGTATCTGACCCCAATAAATTGACAACACATCAAGAATTTATTTCAAGCAGAGAGCGTCAGATATGCAGGCTGATTATCTTTCGGAGCAGTAGTACGGAGCAAGAACGCGAATGATACAACCAATCACAGCGCAGATACTTCGGCGAAACGGCATGCCTTGGATCCATGTCGACGGACGTCCGTTCGACGGGCGGATTTTTATGCGTGCCATTGAGCGATACCCTGGACACGACAGCTACGGTTGGGAAGACATACTTCGCGACTACCGACAGCAGGCCGAGAACGGGGCGGGCATGTTTTTATTCCATTCGTCCTGCGCCTCGGATTTCTATGAGAGGTTATGGGGGGATGTCTGGACTGCCCAGGAAAGTTTTGACTACAGTCATCTGGACCGGTTCATGGAGTTCTTCAGATCGGAGTGTCCGGGCGTACTGGCCCTGTCCAAGTTGAACATGTTCCTGCCGAAATGGTGGGAGGATATGCATCCTGCGGAAATCCAGAGCTTCGCAGACGGACGCACCCGCGCCCGATTTGGCGGAGAATCGGCGGCATTCCGCGACCAGGTTGTTTCGCTGGCCTCCGAGTCCTGGTATGCTGACATGACCCGCTGCCTGGAACGTTACATAGACTACGCCGAGGAAAATTACGGTGACATCATTCCTGGATATGTGATATGCGGCGGCATCACACATGAATGGGGAATTCTTGGCAGCTTCGATTTTGTAGATTATTCCGAGCCGATGCGGCGCTACTGGCGGCAGTGGGTTGACAGGCGCTATGCGGGCAATGCCCCCTATTCTTCAGAAGAAATTCCCTCGCCGGAACAACGTCTGTCTGCAGTCGGCGAATTCCGCAATCCTGCTGAATCACAGGCGGCGATTGATTTCCAGCTCTGCCTGTCGGATCTGGTGGCGGAACGAATCATCGGATTCTGTGAGACAGTCAAACGCAGGACATCCGGACGCAAGCTGGCGGCCACCTATTACGGATACACGCTAACCTGCCGAGAGGGCGGATTGGAGAGGCATGGACAGTTCCTTGGACGTTACGGTTGCGGTGGATTCCAGGGTGGTCATCTGTCAATGTCCAAGGTGCTCTCCTCGTCGTCGGTTGACATGATTACCAGCCCCTTCAGCTATGCCAACCGCCGTCTAGGAACAGGCGATCTGCACCCGCACTACGCCGAGACCAGCGTAATCCAAGCAGGCAAGGTTTCCCTGTTGCAGGACGACAACCGTTCCTGGAAAGGGTTTGACCAGAAAGGGATTGATACCGGGTTTTATCCGGAACCTGATAATTTCATAAAACAGCTGCGCCGCTCATTCGCACGGCGGATCTGCGGAGATGATATCTTCTACAACATGGATCTGCTAGGTGGCAACTATGATGACCCGAGGGTGATGGCGGAACTCCGCGCGGAGCAGGAACTGTTTGAACGCCATGCCGAACTACGCGCACCTTCACAGGCGGAAATGCTTATAGTAGTCGATGAGACCTCCATAGCATATCTTTCGCTTGAGAGCGGGTTACAGATGCGGAATGTCTACCGCCAGTCCGTGGAATGGGCGCGATGCGGAGTTCCGTATCATGTGTTTCTGGCAGACGATGCCGTAAAAATGGACTTGGGCAAATATAAGCTGATAGTCATGACCAACACTGTTTTGGCGACTAGCTCCGTGACTGATCTTGTGGCGCGCTGCCGCAGGGAAGGTTGCAGCCTGCTCTTCCTGCCAGGTGCCGGCATGGTCGGGCCAAAGGGCCCTGACAAGTCCGCTGCCATTGCCCTGACAGGTTTTGATCCGGACGGACAGAGGATTTCAATTTGTGAACGTGCAGTACTAAAAGGTTTCGATGCAGTGGCCTCTGAAGCGCCGTTGAAATGGAACGAAATAGGTTCTCTGGCCGAACGTGCCGGATGCCACCGTTATGGCATACATGGGGAGAGGATATGGAGATCTCCTCGTCTGCTGGGTATTCACGTGGAACATGGAGGGATCCAGTCGCTGAGAATGCCTGTTCGCGAGCGTATTTCTGAAGCCGTAATGCTGTCGGGCGAATGGAAGCAGAGTGGAGACGGTCTTGAAATAATATGCGGTGAATTTGAGACTTCAGTATTCATTGTTGAAGACCGGCTTCAGGCGGAATGAGTAAAGATAGTTTATGTCTTGTGGGGAAGATGGGTGACCCTGACTTCTCCACGCAGCATTACACAGCATTATGGAGAAAGATTAACCACTAAGGCACAAAGACACCAAGTTTGGAGATTTCATAATGTTTAAGAGAATAGAGCAGATTACAGAAACATGAAAAGTGTTGCAGCGAGAATAAACCAGTTGGAGTTCAAGCTTTAGCTTGTCTTTTCTTATTGGACCGGTATGAATTCCAAGAGCAAGCTGAAGCTTGTACTCCAACTTAAGAGGCCGCTTCGACAATAAAAAAATTTCCCTTTGCGTCTTTGCGGTGAAAAATCCTTAACCGCTCTTTTTGGGTAAGCGTTAAGCTGGGTGTCTAGTGCTGACAAGCTTACAATGAGAATTAGCTCCCCCGTGGGTTTATCCCACGGGAAGCGAAGATTGGGAGGCTAACGGCTACACCGCTAGCCCCTCAATCTTCTTCTCCTGCCAGATAAACTGGCAGGGGGAATGAATAAACACCCAGCTTAACGCTTACTTAAAAATAACATCTAAGGCCATTTATACCCACAAATCGCATCAGATGCATCTAATCACTAACATATTAAGTGCTAACGATACCACCCCTTCACGTGCTACTTCCATTCAATTTCGTACCACAGCGTTCCGTTTGGCGCGCCGATCTTGAACTGTGCGATGTTATCGCCGGCCGAAGTCGCCGTAAAACCTTGACTTCGCTGGCCACGGTCATTGAGCGGATAGATCGTCGGCAAAGTGACATTGCGAGGGATTTGGATAGTCGCTCCTATAGGCTCGACAATGCTGGGCGGCTTGCCCCATTTGGTACCGACTGTGCAGCGAGTCTCGTCCTTCCAGACCATGCCAGTGTTCTCGACGATTCCAGTCGCCACCAGCAGTGCGCGGCGCGGATTGCGCTCAAAGGATTCACCTTCCAGCAATGCAAGCGAAACGGTACACCATCCCGTCCGGGTCTGGTCCAACATAAACTGCACGCCGTGCCCTAGATCAATGCGCTGGTTATCGACATGCCCGATGACGGACTTGGTCTTAACGCCGCGAAGTTCTAATACACCTTTATCCTTCGCTGGTAAACGCCATTTCATTTCGCCAGTGTCAGAAATCTGCAAGTCCTTTGCCAGATCCTCAATCGCCGGCACTGGAGACTTGCCTGAGATGTCAAGCGCAATTCGATGCAAAATAGCGTTCTTCAGATCGACACCGAGTTTTCCCACCGGAAGAACACCCCACGCATTTCCCTTCTGCGCGATAAATTCAATCTCTTTTTCCGGCGGTAGCGGAATCTGCAGTAACTGACTGGCAGGATTCAAGTCGCCTCTACGGAAAAGCAGCGAAGCGACCAGCACGTTGGCCATGACGGTGGGATGCTGTCCGATGTCGAAGAAGCCAGGAATGCAGCCGGCCTTGGTATTCTTGTCTTCGTGCGAATATGTATAGAGGAAGATCGCATCCCAATCCTGCAGTGAGCCAAAGGCTGCGATGAAAAGGGGACCTTCACTTGCGTGCGTGTTTGGCGCCGGATGATTGTACTCGCTTACAATATGAGGCTTGCCAGCCACCCGCTGAAAGGCCAGAGCCGTTACCGTCGCTTCGTCGGGATGGTCCACCATTGATATATTCTTCACGAACCAGTTGTTCATGTCCCACGGTTTGCCGGGAAATTGCGGATGCTCCCAGTAGGCATGCGTATCCACGATGTCCATATCTGCCATGAGGTTAGGAGTAGAAGTCGCTACTATTGTCCCGACTATGGGCACTTTTACACCGAGATCCTCCCTGAGGAACTTACGCATGCCGGTCCAATACTTCCGCTCGGTCTCCCAAAGGAAGCGGACCCAATCCTCGCGTCCGCCAGCCGGAAGCGTCCGGGCATCTGCGACTTTCGGCACTGGGAAATTGCGCTTCTCTAGCGATTCGTTTTCGCCCATTCCCACTCGACCGCCGGGCTTTAATGAGAACCGTCCGAAGCGGAATGTGGCGCCTTCCTGGTTCATGTCGCCAAAGTTCATCCGCGCGTTATTGTCATCAGCGTTGGCGATGAACGTAAATGTGAACGACTGCGGCTCCTTCGTCATCGTAAGAGTTGTGCCAAAGCCGAGGGTCCCCCATGGCTCGTGCGCCTGCATTAGACCCAAAGCCACCTTGCGTTCGCAGTCGGCTGCGGCTCGGAAGCTTACCGTGTAGACGGCGTCCTTCCTGATCATCAGCTTCGGCTGGTTGAACTGCACGTGCCACCCTGCAGTGCCGGTTTTGCGGACGCGCAGAACTGCCATGCCATCTTCGATTGATGAATCTACTGCCGCGCCCTCGTGCTGTTCGACATTCCAACCGTCCAGATTCCCGGCCATTTTTGGGTTGACAAGCATCTCAGCACCTAGCAGTTCGTTGCGTGCTCCCCAAGCCTTGGAAAGCGCCGCAGTATCGTTATGATGTCTGGCCAGCCAATCGTTCCACTGTTTCTGGAGATCCTCCATGAAGACATCGGGCAGTGTGTCAAAATTACCGCCCAACCATGTATGGATCAGACCGTTCTCATTGTTGATTTCAACCAGCGCCACCGCAGGGTCTTCTGCATACGTAAGTTTCGTGTACGGGTTACGGTGGGTGAGCAGCTGGCGCGCATAGGCCTTCTGCGCCTCAAAGTGCGGCGCATGAAAAAAGCCGACAGCATGTGCGACCTTCCATTCGAGCTGGTTTATCTTTGGGTCAACGCCGTCGCCAACACCGAAGCGGCGGCCGACAAGAAGGTTCAGGTTCGAGTAGATTCCGTTCTCTTTCAGTTTGCCAATGAAGTAATCCAGCCGGTCGAGCGACTCCGCGTTCCAGTTCTTCCAGTCACCGGTTTCGTATTTTATCAGTTTTGGCGTTCCCCAGGTGGAATCGAGGAAATGGAAGCGCACCGCATTCAAGCCAAACTTGGCCATTCTCCCAGCAACCTTATCGGCCGTGTCGTGGTCTGGAAAATCGGCGCCGGCGGTTAGATTGACTCCGAAAAGCCGCAGGCGGTGCTCTCCAGCATAGAGATGGGATTCTTTGACATTCACGAAACCGGATTTGCCGGCAGGCTTCTCTATCGTGCCGCTTATGTTGGTCGGCCCCGGCGAAGCGTCGTCCCATGGCGGTGCAAACGGCACCATATCGGCAGCCCACCCGCCAGTGCATATTGCAACCACTGCGAACAGACCGGCAGATATGAATTTTGATTTCACGATTGGGTTATTCCCCCTTCTCAAAGAATGCAGTTGTTTTCACATTGATACCTGATGCACTGAAATCATTTCTTCCCGGCCTTTCCTGTCCATTTTTCCGTTTTACCGCCATCCTTACTTTGAATGGGATGTAATTATTACATCGCCAATATTATACATCATTATTACAAGAAAAGACGCAGCATTTTTCAAATCAGTTCCATCTTATAAGTGGAATTTTAATCTGTTCTTAAAATGCTTCTATGTCCATGAAACGCGCATCTGTTTTTTACAGAGGAGAATTTCCATTTTGAAATTGCCTCAAATCAACAAAATTTGCGGATACGGACTTTATATTCTGGTGGACTTGACTTCATTTGAAAAGCATTGGTGCCATGCTGCATAACTTATTGCATTATAATCATATGATACTATATTATTGGTCACATGATGTGTAATAATTACAAGGCATTATTCTGGGAATAGGAGATAAATTATG
>CAZION010000089.1:0-27279 GCA_964540865.1 uncultured Victivallis sp. | reverse complement strand
TAGGAAATCAGAAAATTCAACCTCTACGAATTTGAACTCTTTCATCTTCGGGTCGATTAGAAATACGTTCGTTTTCACTGCCATCCCTCTCATTGAGTTTAGTTTTTAGTTTATCCCGCCTTCATCAAGCCCTCTTCTTTCCCGAACAAGTCCGCGCTCAAATTAAGTCCTCCGGCCTTGGCGTTCACCTTGTCAAGCAGATCCATGCGCTTGAATTCCAGGTGCATTGTTCCTTTCTTATACCATTGCACAGTGAAATAATCAGTCTCGCAGGATCTGTTGTTTTCCCTGCAGGCCTCCTTTATAGCAGTGACCAGGTTTCCCGGATACTTGGCCACGCCTTTGCCGTCCATGAGATGGAACACGTTATCCAATGCCTGTATGTATTTGTCCTGCCTGTAATCCAAAGACATCTTCCCGTTCCATGAATTGTCGAATATCCCGTTCTTGATAACCTTTCTGCCTATTATCTCCCTGTTGTTCGTCTTGTAGCCGTCACGTTTCCACGGTCTCAACCAGTCGAACACCTCCTTGATCGAGTCCTCGAACAGCTTGTCTACATTCAACGCATAGCTCTCAAACCACGACTGTATGTTGTTCAGTGTGAAGTCGGGCAAACTCTTCTCATCGTTCATCTGGCTGTTTATCTCATCACGCTGTTTGATGGAGCAGAATTCAAACACGCCGGATCTTTCGAGCAGGTAGCTCCAGGCATTTCTTTTAATCTTGTCCAGGCACTTATCCTTGCTTATTGAATGATCAATTATACTGGAACGCCAGTCGCCCAGCACCACGCTAAGTTCTTTTTTAGCGGTTTCCAGTATGTCTATCGCCTTGCTGAAATCCTGCTTTGACTTTTCCACCTGAGCGACTATCGCCGCAAAGGTCTCGCGTTTCATTATTTCGGTATTCATAGGCCTCCCTGATTTTTATGTTGGTGTTGATCTTTTGCCTCTTTCTGGGCAGAAGTGGCAGCAAGCTGCTGATTGAAACTGAAGGATAATGGAAAGGGACCGTCTTTTACACCAGCCCCTCTCCAGCTTCCCTGTTATCATTTCATATCGAAGAGTCCTGCCAATCTCCTGTAACAGAAGTCCGCCCTTGCAGGTGAATACTTCTTCGCCGTCTCCGTGAAGCTATTGTACAAACTCCACTTCGTAGGCTCCGAAAACTCCTGGTGCCTGGGTTCTTTGAACTCATTCAACACCTCAAGGATATCACACGAAGGGATAGCCTTGATCTCAGCGGCCATCACCGTCACCACCCTGGCTTCGTCAATACTCAGCATTTCAAGCTTCATGCAGCCGATCCGTTCCTCAAGTCTCAAATACTGTTCACCAAGCCTGTCGAACGCCTCGGGGATCAGCTCATTGATCTCGATTCCAGAAGTGTGTTTGCGGTGAATTGTTATCTCGCCGGAGTAGGCCAGATTATCACAAATAAATATTGAGTATCCGGCAACTAACCCCAGTGCGAACTGCTTGTTGTGAGAGTTCCTGATTCCCAATGCCCGTGTGTATTCCAAGCCAGAGTTTTCCGGCTTGAACCTCAGCACCCCGAACATCCTGTCACCTCTCCGCGTAAGCCCATATTCCTCTTTGATTATTTCATAACCCCTGCGTCCCGCCTCTGTGGCCACGAGCTCCGCCACCTCGTAATGCGGCACCGGCCTCCAGGTCTCGGTTGCAAAAGGTGTCGCTACATTCATTAGATCCGCGCGGCTCACCTTCTCGGCTCCGCAATGCAATACAAGTTCTCCGTTCATAAAGCTCCTCCCTATTTTTCTTTGTTTTCAAATCATGTTCTTTTCCCTGAAACTGAAATACGAAGTCTCCGACACGATGATATGGTCCAGCAGTTTTATGTCGACCAAATTGCCTGCATCCTTCATCAGCGACGTCAGCCTGACATCATCATGTGAGGGTTCGCAGTGTTGACTCGGGTGATTATGCGCCAAAATTATTCCAGTGGCATTGGCGATTATTGCATGCCTGAAGACTTCTCGTCCCGCACCCTGGGCCTGATTGACAAGGCCTATGGTCACAACGGTGTATCCGGTGACAGCGTTCTTGGGGTTGAGGAGCAACGTCACCAGATGCTCCTGCTCCTGTGATGCCAGCCCTATCGCCCTCAGGAACTCCGCCACCTTCTCCGGTTGACTCACGTAGATCCCGTCTGAAAGCTCGCTGACCTTTTGACGGTTCAACGAGTATTTATATATTGACTTCCCGTCCATAATCCTCCTATGCCGCTTTAGGCAGTGAAATTGTTCTAGCCTGTGTCCTATGCCATTCCCGGCATGCCGACGCATACACGCAGTCACCGCAGAGGAACGAGCTTTCGTTGGGCAAAAACACCTCAGCTTTAATAGCGTTCTCAACTGCGCCTACAATCTTGAGCATCCTCTGGAAATGGTCGTGCTTCCTCATCGTCGGGTATCGGGTCACACTTGGCTTTGCAGTCTTTGTGACGACATCGTACCTGAACAACGTGGTCTCGGGATTCATTCCCAGTTCACGCCAGCCCGCATAGACGTAGCATGTCGCCTGGAAATCCTTCGACGCCTTGTCCACCGGCCATTTCCTCGCCGCTGTCTTCCAGTCCACAATTGCCGTGGTGCCGTCCTGTAGCCTTACGAGAAGATCAAATTCCCCTATTAGTGGAGATTGCGACACCTGAACTCCGCTGTAGTCCGTAAGCATTGCGCGGAACGGTACGGCGGCATCAACCACGGTTTCATCCTCCGGCCAGGTTTCCAACAGGTACGCCGCCATTGTCCTGCCCATGGTGTCGCAGCTGTTCTCATCACAGTCGCCGAACGTGATCTTCTTTGCGCTCCTGCACTCCTTCAGAAAACATTCACTGAAATAGTCCTCGGCTTCCGTAACATCCATCTTCCTGCCATCCCTGATGTTCATTGCGATCAACGTGGCTGCCGTATGGAACGCTCCACCGAAGACAAGGCTCAGCGGCGTGTGCTCAGGCTCGAACTTGTAATAATACTGGAACGCCCATTGAAGCGAACAGGTCATAAATTTATTTAACCTGCTGTAGGACCAATGCGGCGACTTCATGTGGTTCACGGGAATATTCATAAATCTCCTTTTTGTTTATGTTGATAGCTAATGATGCCGGCAACCTGGCAGTTGTCACCGGTGGCAGACTGTGTTGCCGACGCCCCCTCCGATTATCCGCGTATCTGGTCTATCAGCTGACTGCACTGTTCCCTGGTAAGGTCGTAAGCGCTGCCAGCATTGTACTTCCTCAGCACAGGTCCGAGATCGGCGGCGTTCATCTTTGCGAGGTCAAGCAGGTATGTGACCTGTTTCTTACTCGCTGGCAGCCCGCCGTTCTTGGAATTTCCATTCCCGGCACCGTTGCCATTTTGTTGTGACGCCTGTCCCTGGGCACTTGCAACAGCGGTTACAGGTTTGCCGTTGAGTTCGGTCTCCACGGAGTTCTTAACCAGATCAAAGGTTGAGTGTATCCTCTGCTTCAACTGATCCTCAGTGAGTCCGTCGGGCAGTTCAACCTCTATGGATGCATGGAAGCATTTCGAGCTGTACTCCTGCTCCGCAGGCACTTTCTTCTGGTATGACGCATTAAGTTTAAGCATTTCATCTCCCTTCAGTTTATGCCGCACTGAGGCAGCTGTATTCGTCTTCAGTGATTTCGTTCACCTTCACCGCGTGGCTGTAGGTTTCACTGCCGTATGCCTTATCGGTGACATCCTCCGCCTGCACAGCCGCAGTGAACGGACTTGCCGCCACAACGAATACACAGACCCTGCCGATTTCTTTGCCATGGCTGATTACGCCAAGCATGACTTCATAAAAGTTCATATTGTCTTTCCTTTATGTTTATCTGGTTTAAATAAGAAGGGCCCGCACAGCAGACTTTTAAGTCAACTGCACGAGCCCCGGGAATTCCCCTATGGAGAACTGGTGGATTTAGAAGTTCACCGCCGTCTTGAACTTCTCCATGAGCTCCCTGGTGTTCCTGTAGTTCCTCTCTTTGGCTTTCACCGATTTCTGTGCGTCCCTGATCTTCCTCTGGAATGCGGCGACAGACTCGAACGTGTCCCTTGCTTTGAGCCTGAGTTCGTCAGCCGATTTCAGGAGCTCTTCAAAGGGATCCGCATCTGCATTGACCATAGTAAGCCCGGACTTGGGCTCGGTCTGCACCGGAGCCAATCCGGTATTTGACTGCGGTGGCGCAGCCACAGGGGTTGCGGTTTCCGTACTTGCCTGTGCAGGAACTTGTACCGTCACAGCTTCTGTCGTCTCTTTATTTTTCACTTCAGTATCCTCCTTATTGGGGTTTAATTTCAACTTTTTGTAAAAGGCATCCATGTTAGGTACGTTTCTCATCGGCATGAACTCATAGATTCCTATCTCGCTCTTGAACACAAAGGGAGAATAGGCGTCAGAGAACCTGAGTTCCGTGAAGCCAAGTTCAAAGCCGTGGACAACATCGTCCCTGATCACGCAGGCCAGCAGTTCGCTGTGCCGACCCTTGTATTCAGCCTTGGTTTCGAGTCTGACATCGCTGCCCGGCTTGCGTGACATGAACTTCACTCCCAGGCTGCCGGCATACAGCACGACATCGTTGTACTCGTTGCTCACCACCTCCAACATAGGCAGGGATTTCATGAGCATTGCGATGTCCTCAGCTGTGAATGTGATCTTGCTCTTCAGGCTTTCATCGTTTGGGATCACATGATTGTAGTTCGGGTAGTTGCCGTATACGCACCTCACCACGTAGCACCAGTTCCCGGAACTGAAGCTGACGTGTGTTGTCTCGTTGTCCTTTACGGTTACAGCAAACCCTCCATCGTCTTTCAGCATCCCCGACAGCAGGACCTTTGTGGACGGCAGGATTATTTTCTGAGTTACAGGGACATCCTGCTTGAACCTCACGAGATGCTTACCGTCAGTAGCCGTAATGCCATCCTTCTCCACAAGGACGCCAGTAAGCATTTTCCTGCTCATGTCCTTCGAAGCGAAAGGCAGGGCGAGTTTTATCTTATTGAACACTTCTCTGGACATGGGAACCATGTCGCCTGGCTGTGGATTGCCTGCAGGCCAGTCATCCAGCGGCATGGTCTCGAACACGCGCTCCAGTGTCTGCCCCGCGATTTCCACGGACAGCCTGATGAAGTTTGCTCCTGCCGGTTCCAGACTGAGCATGCTCCTGCCGTCGCCGCCGTTTACGAACTCCTTCAGGCCGTCAAGCCTGATTATGGCCTCCATAGGCTGTGAGTTCCCCTCAAGCTGAATCCTGTATTCTAACCACTGGTCGAGGTCGGTGCCGGATATTGTCAGGGTGTTGTTCCCTGATTTGATCCTCACACAGGACAGTATAGGCAAAGTCGTCTTTCCGCAGACAACTTTCGCCAACCCCTTCAATGCCTCCTGCAAATGCTGTTTCACGATTCCGATTGACATAAAACGTTTCTCCTTTTTTTTGTTTGGGCAGATAAAGCGCCCATGATATTATGACAAGAAACTGGTCATATTTTCACAGGGATTTGATGTTTCAATACCGTCAGGCATCAGGAAGGAGCTAAAAAGAGGACTTGCCTCCCTCCTATTTCTTTTGTTCCCTGTCCTTCTTGACCGAATCACTGATTGTGACTGCGGCCACCAGCAATATGCATAAGGCCTCAACCAGCTGCATGATCAGCTTTAACACTCGTGGATTCATTTATTGATTTTCCTTTTTTTAGAAGAGTGTGCCGAAATACCTGCAGCGGGAGAAGACATCCTTCCGGACATCCGCTCCCGCTTTGCATTCCTGCTGCAGGCATACCAGCGCCTTCAAAACACTTTCAACCGAACATTTGCTGTGCGACATGCGCGTGTTCCAAATCTTCATCTATCCGGTCAACCTTCATATACTTCCATTCGCCTTTTTCCCTGAGACAGCGGATATCACGTTCCCAGACACCTTCCTGCCCGACATCAATGAGGATCGTGTCACCCATGAACTCCTTTATCTGCCGGGCTATATCTTTCTTAAGCTGGACTATTCTCGGTGCCGTTACCGCCAACAGCCTGGCAATATCGCCGGTTCCGTATCCGAGCATCAGTTCTTCTACTATTCTGCGTTTACGGGCATCCAGGGTGTCAAGGAATGCATCCCAGTCAATCTTACGGAGAACCTTGCTTGCGGTGTCTTCACTTCTGGAAGCTATCGTATCTCCAACAGTGGCATCGTCTTCATCACAAATAGGGTCCTGCATCGAGCACACAGAACCTTCATGGTCCATCTGGTAGCCGGGGAACATTACATCGGTGCGGTTATCACCGTATGAACGCCTTCCGGACTTTGTTCTCTGGATTGAGTAGTATGCTATGGAGTTGGGCAACGGTTTCTTACCGGCCTTTTCCATACTTTCAATCATCTCCGCAGCTGATGCAGTGGCATCCTGAACCAGTTCCTCGGGGTCTTCGCTGCCAATTGGTCTGGCAGTCCTCGGGATTGTGTTGCGGATGATGGGGTAGATCTGTTTTTCGAGCATCAGAGCTGCTGAAGGGCTCATAATTTCCTCCCGTTTATGTGTTAAAAGCCACGGATTTGTTCCGTGACAGTGAGAGGCATCTCTCAGGTATGATGACAAAAAAAGGGAGGGATTTAAACAGGAATGGGTGTTTATATTCACATTTGACGATGGATATCCATAAAAAACACAAGTTCGATACGTAATTTGAACTCCAATACTTAGCCAGTATGTTTACAGAAGGAGTGTGGAGATATGGAACCGTCTTTTATCGGGATTTGTTGCATTTGTAAGTGCGAAGTTGATGAAAATTCTAAAAACCATAGGGAGGTCGGCTCTGTTTCCGGCTTCCATAAAGCCGTGCTGTGCGGTAAGGCCAGCTGCAACAAGAAATATATGAAAAGAGCAGGCAAGCTAGGGGATATAGAATTCAAAAACTCCCTCAAGCGAATGCATCCTGAAAAAATAAAAAAGTCACTCCTTGAGCATGGCAGTCAAAAAAAAGAGAGCAGTCACTTCAAGCATATGGAAAAAACAAAGCAGAGCCTGTTGAAGAAACTCGCCCTGGCAATTGAACACGGCGACAGGGCAGGGTTCAAGGCGCATTTCGAAGAACTGAATGGCTTCATTGCCGAACTGGACGAAGTGAAATACAAACTTGAAGCCGTCGACTATTTCATAGGGAAGATACATGACAGGCTGTGTTCCCGGTTCGGCATAAGAAAGGATGACCCGTTGCCAGCTGACCGGAATCCATGCAATATCCTGTATCATGAAATCAGGAGAAAGATGGAATCCTTCATCAGCCCGGCATTTGATACTGGCATCCGCACATACTTATTTGACACCAAACACCCCTGCTACGACTGGCTTTCCTGATGAATTTTCAACAGGTGTCTTGACTTGCACCATTCTTTGTTATATTATGTCTAATTATGTGGTGCAAGTTTTGGACACCCGATAATCAATATGAGTGTAAATAGCTTATTTACAGCGAGTTATGAAACGCGAGCGAGGAATCCCTCCCTCTCCGCCATATTATTTAACTGCTAGCGAGGTATGAAATGAAAGTCACTGGAGAACCTTCAAGGCGGAATCTTTACAATCTCCTCGGAGATCTCCCCGACAGGAACCGCAGGATTTCCGCAAAGCTGATCAGCAAGGAAGAGCGCGACGGCTACATCCTGGAAAAACTCCTGCTCGATCTGAACGGATTCGAACCTGTCCCAGCGTATTTCGCAAAGCCCCTTAAATCCAACGGACCTACGCCCTGCATCATCTATAACCATGCACACGGCGGAAATTATGTACTTGGCAAGGACGAACTGATCAATGGAAGGGACTCCCTGCAGAAACCACCTTACGCAAAAGTTCTGACAGATATGGGATACTCGGTTTTCTGCATGGACACCTGGATCTTCGGGGAAAGGCGCGGCCGTACAGAATCCGAAGTCTTCAAGGAAATGATCTGGAAAGGCCAGGTCCTTTGGGGGATGATGGTATATGACAATGTCCGCGCAATAGATTACATGGGTTCGCGGAAGGATGTTGACATGAAAAGAATCGGAACCATGGGTATTTCGATGGGCAGCACAATGGCCTGGTGGACGGCCGCCCTTGATACTCGGGTGAAGGTGTGTGTGGACATCTGCTGTCTGACCGATTTTGAAGCAATTATAGAATCACGCAACCTTGACGGGCACGGGATTTATTATTTCGTTCCGTCGCTGCTTAAACATTTTTCAACCGCCCAGATCAATGCGCTCATTGCGCCGCGTCCGCATCTGAGCCTTGCAGGCATATACGATCGGCTCACACCTCTGGCCGGACTGGACAAGATAGACCGCGAACTGAAGAAGGTCTACGGGGAGATGGGTGCGAAAGATTCGTGGAAGCTTTCAAAATATGATATCGGCCATTTCGAAACTGCCGCTATGCGTTCGGAAATACTGGGCTTCCTGGAAAAACATATTTGAGCTGACTGCTTTTGAAATTGGCTCATACCATCATAACTTCGACGTCATGCACCTTTCCATCAGAGAATATTGGAAGTAGGCTCCCTTCGATTTTCTTGCCGTCCAATGTGACTTCGGGGCTGCCTCCGGAAATGTGTCCGGGATTCTTGATGGCAATTCTGTAGGTTGAACCACGCCAGTTTCTCTCCACTGAGCATTCTCCCCATTCAGCCGGGATCCGCGGGTCTATGCGGAGTCCGCCGAATTCCGCCCTGGCTCCGAGCATATGCTGGAGGAGGACGTTGTTGTACCACGAGACGGAACCGGTGATCCATGTGAACTCCATCTGGAACTTGCGGTTCCTGTGGTCGGCGCCGAAATAGCAGTTCGAATATACGTATGGAGGGCATGACAATTTCGGATCGTCATCTTTTCCGGAAAGATACCCGGGGGTTATCCGCTTGAATATCTCATATGCCTTTTCGATCTTTCCAGATCTGAGAAGGCCGAGGATCATCCAGGCGTTTGTATGGGAATATATTGTGCCGTTCTCGCAGATGCCGGGTTCCATGCAGCTGATGCGTCCGATGCGGTCTTCAAGCTTGAAGAATGTCGGATGCAGGAGAGCGTAGCCGAGTCCGGTCAGGAGATTATCATCGCAGGACTTGATAGTGGAATCCATCCGTTCCTTGTCGGCTATGCCGGCGATGAGCGCCCAGGCCTGGGCCTCGATGAATATTTTTCCCTGTTCGTTCGTGCTTGAGCCTACGGGAATTCCATTGTCGTCGAAACAGCGTGTGTACCACTTTCCGTCCCAGGCTTCAGAGTTTATGGCCGCTTTGATCTTGTCATATCTCGCGAGAAAATCCTTTTCCCGTTTCTTGTCTTTTTCATGCGCCGCCAGTTCGGCCATTTCACGTACCGCTTCGGCATATGCCTCGCTGAGCCATACGCTTTCCCCGCGTCCTTCCTTGCCCACCGCTGTCAGGGAATCGTTCCAGTCACCGAATTTTATGAGGACGAGTCCATGTTTACCCTTGTTTGACTCGAGGAAATCCAAGGCTGTTTCAATATGGCCTCTGACGGTCGCTTCTCCATCGTCGTAGAATTTCACCTTCTCGTCCAGGAGTGCGAAATCCCCGGTTTCCTTCAGGTAGGTGATGAGTGTGAACACCAGCCATAATGCGCTGTCGGAATATGCTTTTTCGTCGACCGGGTTCCAGCCGCGCAAGGCGAGTCCGCTCTTGTATTGGTACTTGAGCGCCTCCAGAAGAATCGCCCTCGTTCGTTCAGGTTTGAATGTGGCCACCCCGAATCCGTGCTGGACGATGTCGCGGTATCCGTTCCAGCCCCAGCGGCACCAAGTCGAACCGAAAAGTGTGGCCTGCTTGATCCAGCTGTTCAGCATGATGTTGAAATTAGGATCAGGTGTTGTCACATGGTTGCAGGCAGTCATCGCAGCCTTGTCCTTCTTCAGTTCCTGGAAAAACTTTTCGAAGCTGCCGAAGTATTTTTTCCTGAATGGAGCGATGTTTTTTTCGCTGTCCGTAGCGCCCAGTATGAAATTGATCTCTGCCGACGCCCCCGGCGCAACTTCAAGGTCGAATTGCGCGGCGCAGATGGTTGCGTCCGATGACCCCGGCGTATTTGTGCAGCTTCCGCGCACAACAGCATCCGGATTCCTCAGCGTCTGGTACATGCCCATGAACGCATCACGGGTTCCGTCCCAGGCGACAATCGGTACATCGGCGGCTACAAATCCCGTAAGGAATTCGTGTGGCCTGCGGTGCGGATGCTTGTTTGCAACAACTGCATTCTGTTCCTTAGAGTACCAGGAAGTTCGGAAAAGCATGTCGCCGTAGCTGTCGAATCCCCACTTGAACTTGAACTGCATCTGGTTGTAGATGAATATCGAGAGACGGCGTCCCTTGGCTGTCTTGTTCTTGGTGTCAAGCGTCCAAAGTTCCACCGGATCGGTCCCTGCGGGCACGAATATCCTGAAGCTGGATTCGATGCCGCAGGTGGATGATTTTATGATCGAGTATCCGAGCCCGTGCGTGCATTCGTAGCTGTCCGGCTTGCGCTGCACCGGCTCCCAGTTGACGTTCCAGAACTCGCCGGTTTCGTTGTCGCGGACATAGATCAGCCTGCTCATCAGGTGGTCGCGCCCGAAAACATCGAAGTCGCAGATCCTTCCTATCCCCGTCAAGAGCTGTATTGCCTCGTTTTCTCCGATCTGGTAATCTGCGTAGCCGACTCCGGTCTGCTGGACATTGGAGAATATTGAGTCATTCCAGAGGAAGTTGTCAAAAGCCCTTGGCGTCTCCGGATTCGTGACGATGAACTCGGTTCCGTCGCTGTTGAAATTTCCATACCTGTATTTCATCTTCTTCTCCTCTTCCATAAGTTAATTCAATCTCTTAGGAATTTGCATTTTCGGATCGCTGGCATCCTGCCGGCATCTTCCAGCTTTTCACTTTTGTTTAGTCAAACAATTATGCCACCAGGATGGTGGCGTTCCATAAAAGTTCCGCCGAAACCGGTTTTTTCAGGCAGGGACTGTTATTCCACCATTCGCTGAGCGTTACTGAGAACGCGTCCTACCCGCGTTCCGTTATTTCAGTTCCACAGAGCCCCAGATGTACGGTTTGGCCGTAGTCTTGTCGGCTTTTTCGGTGGCCCAGAAAACTTCGAACTTGTCCCTCTTGGGATGTGTTACGCTTATGTTGAAATTAAGTCCGATCTTCGTACCCTTCTCGGCCTTGAATCCTTTTATCAGGGATGCGGGGATCAGGAATTCCATCATATATCCGGTTTCAGTCTTCTTGCTGAATCCTTTGACTTCCTTCATGTCGTACATGATTGCCGGAATCTCGCTGTTGCGTTTCCAGCGTCCTGCGTAGATCCCGTTTTTCTTGGTCTGCGGCGACACCCAGAACTGGTGATCGGTTTCCTTGTACTCATTGCGCTCTTTCCTGTCGTACGCGGAGTCAATGAAGATCTCGATACAGTCCTGCGCCCAGAAGGCGCGGGGATCCTCTTCGGCAATCTTGGACTCCTTGACATTTACGGCCATATATATTCCGTCCTTGGAGTAGCCGGCGTAGACATCGGTGTTTGGATTCGGATCAGTTGCCCCGAGGAGCCAGTTCGGCAGTTTTGATTCGGCCGGCCAGTTTTTCAGGTCACCGTTGAACTGTATCGGTTTCGTGATTTCTGCAAGTGCCATTGCGGGAGGTATGATGCTGGTCTCAGCTATCACCCTGCCATCGGGAAGCTGGAGATATATCCTCGCCTTTTCATCCTTGTTCCATCCCGTGTTCCAAGTGACAGTGAATTCCTTGGTCTCAACCTTTGAACCGGCCATGTCCTTGATCTCCATCTCAGCAGGGCTTATCTTCCAGCTCTTCGGGACTTCAGTCTTGATGATGAATGATTTTGGAAGGGTCGAGTTGTTTCCAATTGTGACAGTCGTCTTGCATTCGCCAGGTGATCCTGACAGCGGTGTGGCCCTCAGCATTCCGGCTGATACGATATTGAATTCGGTAGTCAGTGTCTTTTCGAGTCCGTTCTCGGAGATCTTGATGGGGACTTTCTGGTAGAGCGTCTGTTCCTTCGCATCTGCTGTAACTATGATAGGGACAATGGTTGTCTCCCCGGGTTTCGCCGTGATCTCGCCGGTCGCCTTGTCGGCGGTCCAGCCCTTGGGGAGCTGGAGTGCGAACTTCGCAGAAAGGGCTTCCTTTCGGTTGTTCTTTGCACGGAGTTCAATTGTGAACGTGTCTCCTGCCGTGAGCCGGTTGTAATAGTTGGATTTCAGATCGTATGCTGTCTGCCTGTAGATCGTGCTTGATTCGTCAAGCCCGGTGATCCAGGTCGGACCTATGGCAAGTTTCACCTTGTTTGATGGGAGGGGGTTGGCGAACATGTCGAAGAGTTTGCCGCCCTTTATTTCCACTTCCCTGTCGGGGAGGCTGCCATCGGTCTTGAAGACGGCGGCCACTATTTTTCCGGAGTCGGTGAAGACATATCCCATTGCGTTTTCGCCGAGATCGCAGGTTCCGACAGGTTTCGGAAGCTTCATGAAATGTACCATTGCGGCGATAGCGCCGACAGCCGGCTTGGGTTCCACTTTGGGATCAAGGATTCCGCATCCGTCGAAGAATACGGTTGGTTTCCCCTTGGTGTCCATGTTCCAGTACCAGAACATCTTGTCGATCCCGGCCTGGAGCCCGAGCATGTATCCGCGCTGGAGATATGCGGCCTGTTCATATTCATTCACAATATGTCCCGCGAGCGTGTCCCAGCCGAATTCGGTGATCCATGTCTGGCGTTTCTTGCCGTCGCACGATGCGACCGCGACATATTCCCTCAGTGTGTCAAAGATTGAACGCGGTGCGACCAGGTTGCCGCCGACATTGTAGTTCATCTTGTTCAGTTCCGGCGCTTCGGTTCCGCAGTAGAAGTGCGCGTTGATAACATCGATGTTGTTGAAGGTACCCGCCTTTATGAATTCCCTTGTGCGCTCCGGGTAGATTCCCGCGGTCCCGTTCTCGACCGCGAGGACATTCTCGTCAATGAACTTCACCGTCTCCCCGAATGTCTTGTGGTATGCCTGGTATGACGACCAGTTCCTGGTGGCCTCTTCCTTGCCTTGTCTATAGTCGTATTCATTGTCGATCTCCCAGCATTTGTACTGCGGGAATGCGCTCATGATGCTGATAATCTCGGCCTTGACCTCTTTTGTCATCTTCAGGTTGCCGGCCTTAACGCCTTCATCTATGGTTCCCATGAGGGTAGGGAGGAGGATAAGACCTGACTCCTTCAGCTTCTGGTCCATTTTCTGGTACCATGGCCAGGCTTCATATTTGCCGTTGTCGCCTTTTGCGCGTGTCATCCAGTTGAAGGTGTATGCGTAGTCGCGCACCCAGGTGAATCCCATTTTCGCATAGGCGTTGTAGGTGACATCTGTCATTCCACCGTGTATCACCAGGGCGAACGGGGAAATCATTTTTTCTGCGTCGGTGTATGTCTGGACTTTTGGAAGATAAGCGAAATGTGCGTTCTTCTGGAAGTCAGGCATGCCGTCTGTCTTGATGTTTATTTTGATCTCGTATACGCCATATTTCTTTGGCTGTGGCACGATTTCATAATGGAGGGAACCGTTTATAGTGAGAGGTTTTGTCTCCTTTGCGATATTGTTCCCGGTCGAATCGTTTATTTCATAGGAGATGGTTGCTTTGACCTCTTTACCGAGCCAGCTGTCGAAATCCAGATTGAACTTTATCGGATCGCCTTCGTTGAAGACATTGGCTTCGACGCCGGTGGAGCATGAAAGGGTGAAGAGTGAGTTGGGATCCTTTGCGGTCGAGGTGTCGGAATCGATCTCCATCCCGCAGACCCTGAGGGTGTTGTCGGCTTTGGTCTTGTCATTCCCCCAGTTATGGGTTGTGAATCCGCCGATTGATACAGGCTGCGGCCACTCGGCTGGAATTTTGAAGCTGACCTTTGTCCATTTCCCCGCCTCTGCCTTGAATTGGAACTCGCGTTTCGGTTCCTTCCCCTTCTCGTATGTGCCGCTGTCCTTGAATGTCATCAACCATGTGAATTTGCCTTCGTTTTTAACCCACATGGAGACGGACTTGAAATTGCCGGGTATGTTCCCGTTGAGAGGGGAGACTGCGAAGTGTTCGAAACCTTTTCCTGAAAAATTAGAGGTCATCTCCATGGAGCTCTTGGCGGAGACGCCTTCCGGGACGTCGGAACTGTTTTTTATTGAGCCGGAAGCCTTGTTCCACTCATTGAGTTTGCAGGGGTACTGCTCGAAGTCGTTGTATGTCCTCTTGACGGTCTGCGCCTGAAGGGACATGCATACTGCGAACACGGAAACGAACAGGGCCGAACAAAGCAGTCTTTTCATTTTAATATCTCCTTATAATATTTATTGTAAGCGCTCACGATAGTTGGCATAAAATTACCCATCCCTATTTGAATATATGTGGTGCCGCAGTCGAATTCCTGACGATCATTTCCGGGATCAGTGTGATATGGTGGAGCTCTTCGATCTTTATTTCGGACTTGAGCCGCCGCATCAGTATGTCTATCGCGGTCTCTCCCAGCCTGTCCCTGTTCACCCATACCGTTGTCAATGGCACTGAAGATATCATTGAAAAGGATATGTTGTCGAATCCGGCGATTGAGATGTCGTGCGGAACTTTCCTGCCATGTGCGTCGGCCGCCTTCATGACATGGATTGCTATGATGTCGTCGAAAGCGAGTATTGCCGTGGGCGTGTTCTTTGCACCGCTTCCGAACACCATTTTTCCGATGGTTTTCCATATGTCCTGGAAAGGTACATCCTCCGGGATCTCGTATAGCTTCCTGTACGTGATTGAAAGGGAATCGAGCGTTTCATTGTAGGCGCTGATGCGCTGTTTGGCGGTCCATCTGGATTCAGCTGGATATATGTAGGCTATCCTCTGGTGGCCGAGCTTCTGCAGATGTTCTATCAGTTGCCGGACGCCGATCCTGTCATCATAGCTTACCGAACTGCACCTGAGACCGTCGAAATTCTTGAGGCAGACCACTGGTATCTTCTGGTTGATGTAGTTGAGCATTTCGATGCTCTCAGATGTTTCACATGGTGTCACCAGGATTCCGTCGACCTGTCCGCTCGCCATTTTTGTGAGCAGTTTCTCCTGTGTCAGGATGTTGCCGTCGGTGATTGCCAGGAGTGCTGACATCCCGTGTCTTTGTGCGGCCTTTTCTATGGCGGTTATCATTTCCGGGAGGAACGGGTTCTTTATTTCAGGCACTATGATTCCTATCGTCTCCGTCCTGCCTTTCGCCAGCCCCCTTGCGCTTGAGTTCGGGAAGTAGTTGTTCTTCCTAGCTATCTCGAGGACTTTTTCACGGGTCTTGCGGTTGATGTCGCTCCTCTCATTGAAAGCGCGCGACACAGTCCCCCTTGAGACCCCTGCGATCTTCGCAATATCGTCTATGGATATTCTTTTTTTCATAGTTTCCAAGTCCAGTCGAAGCACATTGTTTGTAACCGCTCACGGTATAAACTATACCTGCCACATGAACAGTCAAGCATCCACATTAAAATAAAATGTAAAAAGCATTTCGTTCACTCTTCGAGCACCCACACTTCTATTTTCTTTAAAGCGGGGTCAGCGGCAAGCTCTATCCCGTTTGCGAGGACCGCCTCCTCGTCAGGGAGCAGCGGATAGAGGCACCAGAAACCCCATCTGGATCCTGTCCCGACCCACTTGTGGATCCGGGCAGAGTCAAATTCCTTCTTTCCACCGTCATTCAGCTGGAATGTTATCTTCGGGGTGAATCCCTGTGCGAAGGCGCCGGACTGCTGGAGCCTTATGGCAGCGACCTTCATCGGCTTCTGGAATTTTATCTCTGGCGCGAAATCTCCTTCATAACCGATTTTAACTTTGGGGTTCGGGATGGGATTCGGCTTGCCAAGCACCGGAGTCGTTATCCATGTCTTGTCGCCCTGACGGTAGAGCAGACCGTCCTTCGGAACATCAAGTTTTACGTTTTCCGGAATCCCTTCAAGAAGGATTGTAATACGCGACTCGATTGTGCCGGCAGGAATTGTCAGCGTGACTTTCCCACTTGCGGCATCCACTTTTGCGGATTTCGCAGCAAGCACGTATTTCACTATTTCCGCGGTCGGGGCGCACCAGACACTGTCGGCTCCCCTGGCACCGTATTTATCAGAGATTGTCTTGATCCTTTTCTGCCAGGCCTTGTAATTATCGGAATCCTTCTTGGTGCTGATCCCATGGGAAAAGTCTATGTGGAGAGTTCCATCCTTTACAGCGTCCTTCGGGAAATGCCCCATGGGATCCTTGTTCTTGTCGGTTCCCAGTCCGTCGAGATTGCTCCTGCCAAGTTCGAATATGTCGAATTTAGGGTCAAGTATTGAAGCTGCACTGCTCCCGCCGGCACGCGAACCTGCAAGTAGGTTGAACTCCTTCAGGAACGGTTTGTAATTGTAGTCGCCGGAAGGATAGACAAAAGTCAGTGGGGCCTTTTTGTCATCATAGACGTAATGTGAGAAGACCGCCTGGCTCCAGAAAAGTTCGCGCTTGAACTGATCGGGTGACAGCAGTTTTGTCTTGTCCCAATGACAACCGGTGTGCCAGTAGCTGTGGTTTGTGATATCCCAGCCTTTTGACAAGAGTAATTTCACGTCTTCCCATGAAAGTACGGTGCCGTTGCCGCCTGCCATGTTGCATGCCATGACTGCGGCGGAACCGACGAACGGCATTTCCTTTCCTCCCCTGAGTCCGGGCGGTGCGTCTGTGAACTTATATTCTGCAAGCAGGGGCTGGGCGATATCCTTGGCAAGGATGCCGCCGTCATCAAGCTCGACCGTGTACGCCCAGGTCTTCCCGTATAGGAAGGGCGTGACGGAAACCTTTGGTGCCTTTGCCTCTCCGCTCAAAGTATATTCCCATTTGATCTCTTCCGCTGAAAGGGGGTATAGATTCATGGTTGCACACTGGGCGAACATAGCGATCAGGATCAGTGATTTAGGATTAAACATTTAGATGTTCCCTTTAAATAATATTAGTTTGCAATTATTGAAATCCTTATCTGCCATTCGTGTTTCCCTTTTGGCGGAATGATGCGCGCTTCTCCGGCGGCGTAGGCTTTTTCCAGAGATTCATCGGAGGACGCCGAAGGTTCAATCGCGATATGGTTCTGTCCTCCCACATTGCCCTCGCTGCACCAGACCGCAAGATATGGGAACATGTCGGCGGGCCATGAAAGGAGAAGTCTGGGCGAATCGCCGTTGCTGAGAATCAATTCCCCCTTGCTGAGCTTTTCAGTGAAGAACTTCCAATATCCGCCGCTGTTTTTTTTGAACATTTTTTCCATGAATGCCGTGCCGTCCTCATTTTTGATGTCGCCGAGTTTTCTTATTTCTCCGGATTTGCCCAGCCAACCCTTCATTGAGAATGAGACTTTCACGTCCATGTCAGCCGGAAGCTCGAGCTTTGAGCCTGTTGTGGCCTTGAAGATAGGGTGGAATGTATAGATGTATGGGAGCGGCTGTTCGGAATTGTTTGTAACGGTATAATCAAGGACAAGGGATGACTTGTCGAGACGTGCGGTCCTCTTGAAAACATAGGGCAGGTCAAAGCCGGAAGTCTCCATCGAGAGAATCCCGTTATCGAGAGAGTATGTCCATTTTTTCCTGTAGAGGTCCCCATGCGGGTGAAGCTTTGCACCCTTGAATTCCCCGGCAGGCATATTGCATTCCGCCATCGTGGGGAAAATTTCGTCGATGCCGTCGAATTCAGTGTCCTTGTATGTCATCCCAGGAGAACGGGCCTTGTATTCACATGAGCCCCGGTCCAGATATTCTGCGCCGGATGAATCCTTCATCGATATGATCTTGCCTCCGATCTCGGGAAGTATTTTCACCGTCAGTGATTCATTGGAAAGTACCACGCAGGGAGTTTCCTTGCCGTCATCCAGCTTTACGGAATCGACAGGAGCCTTGCCCGGAATCTGCGCAGACAATAGGATTGAAGAGAAGAGGATTGCACCAGATAGGAATTTAATCATATTTTTATGCAGCCTCAATATATAAATTCCTGCCGGCGTCAGCCGGAAGGAATTTATCAGTATTCATCGATCCAGAAGTCGAAAGGCTTGTGGGCCGGAGAGCCAGTCCCTGTCCCCAGTTGATAACCGGAATAGACTCCATAATAGAGCTGGCCTGCGCCTCCATAAACTGGAAAGGAAGTGCCGCTGATATATCTTTTGTCTGTTAGAATGCTGACGTGATAATCTACAAAAAGTGTTGGTCTCGACCTGCCTCCAGGTCGGAAATGCCAGGAAGAGCCCTGGGTCTCCGCGTTGCCGGATCCTCCCCATTTGGCGGCGTCGAAATGCCAGTCGGAACAGAAATGAAACGGCAGGGCGGCGGGTTTAGTGAAATAATCATCCCTTATCCTTGTTATCGCTGCGTACTTGCCGGCGGCAGTATCGATGGGTTGGTCATCCCAGGCCCTCATATATGCCTTGTAGAAACCGGAGAAGTATCCGTCCTCCTGCCCCCAGCTTACTCCGTCGCTGTATAAGAGCCCCCATGATCTTTTGCCCATTACCGGGCTTGACGGACAGCATAGTATCGGAGAGTAGACGTTATCTGAAAAAGAATAGTTTGAAGGTATCTTGACGCCCAGGTGTTCAGCTATAAGATATTCGTATACGGATGTCATCGCCCCGTTCCATGAACCTTCCCTGTAGGGATAGTACCCACCGTAATCATTGCAGTATCCGGCGGTGGCAAGCCCCTGCTGTTTCAGGTTGTTCACGCAACTTATGGACTTAGCCGTTTCCTTCGCCCTTTTCAATGCCGGCAGGAGCATGCCCGCCAGGATTGCGATGATCGCAATTACAACCAAGAGCTCGATGAGCGTGAAATAAATCCTATCGAAGTGTGTCCCGGAAGAGCCTGCCTTTTTTGAAGTCATCTTTGTATTTCCCATGATTGGTAATTGGTAGATTAATTCACACCTTCCTACAATACATTATATATCATTTTAGACGTTATGTCAAGCGGGAACGGTAACGAAATTAGATAAATAAGGTGCCATGTCAATCCCGTCATCTAGAGTGTATGATTAGTCGTGGTCGATGAATATCAGTTTGCTCGTATCAAAACCAGCTGCCTCTGCTTTTGCTGTGAGGATCTTTTTTATATCGTCTTTCATTTTCGGGTCTCTGGCCAGAATCCATAAATAAGATTTGTCGGGACCGCAGACGAGTGAATATTGATAGTTCTCCTGGTCAAGTCCAAAGACAATATAGGAACCATAGAACGGGCCGAAGAAAGAAACTTTAAGGTACCCTTCATCCGATCCCCTGGCAAAATAAGCCTTTCCCTCGGCTTGTTTCCATGAATTATCCTTAGCGGAATAACCGCGGTTCAATACCCTGACCCCGCCGTCATCCCGCAAACTGTAATCAGCTGTTACTTGAGTCAATCCTCGCTCAAACGAATGGTCCAGCCTGGCAATTTCGTACCACTTGCCAAGATATTTATCCAGTTTGAAATTATCAACGGGTTTCACATTTTCAGGTATTCCGGTGCACCCCGCTATGAATAGAAGCAGTAAAATTGATAGTTTGTTCATTGTTTGTCCTAGCCTTTCTTAGATTATTACACCTTATGATCTGGCAACGATTGATGCGGGCTTACCAGTGCCAGCATGGTTAAAATTCTAAATCCCTTATTCTCTCACAGAGGCACCGAGACACAGAGATTTTTTCACCACGAAGAAGCCCGTCTACGCTAAGCCTACGCCGTGGCATGCGAAGGGCACGAAGAAAGTCATCTAGTTTATTTCCCCTCGCGTCTTGCTCGGACTGAGACAAACCCTTTTGAAAACGGGTTCTTTCTCAGACTCTTTTCCGAAAACTTTTGCCTATTTTCATTTCTTTGCGGTTCTGTGCCTTTGTGAGATAATATCTCTTTTTATTTTATCGAGAGTTGCCCTGCTCTTGAACTAAATCTGCCCAGTTTTACTGTTACTATTAAAATTAAAATTGTTTAAAGTCCGGAATTGAGTCTACTTCGCCGAGGTCACCGGTTTAGTCTCAGGGGCGACGGCCAATTTCCCCAGTCTGTCCAGGTAGGGCTGGCGCAACGATGCTTTCAGCCTGTTAATGAAAAACTTGGCATCGGCAATAAAGTCGGAGGCGTATTGATCCTTTATCTTAGCTTCTGCAATGGCCGTGTATTTTTCTGCAAGGACTATGTCCTGGTCGTTCCAGCCCAGATTCAAAAGAACCGATGAACCGTTGTTGGCCATGGACTGAGTTACAGTCTTGCCATAGATCCTTATGTCATCGGAAACCGTGGCCCCTGAAATCAGAAACGAAAGTTCTTTGAATCTGAAAGCCGGATCGTCGGTTATCGCAATGTCGAAGAATATCTTCGTCCCTTTTCTACCTCCGGGTCCGTCTTCCACCGTGGAAAGAGATCTTGTAATAGAAGTGTTCTGTTTCATGTAATTGTATTGCCATATCTCATCGATTGTGGCCGGCCAGACGCTGTCATCGCCTTTTGCGCCATAAGTATTATGCAGCCATTCAAGATAGCCCTGGCAGAAGGTGGGGACTGAATTGGCGAAAACCTCATGGGTTCCGAAGTGAACCAAGGCGCCGCTGCGTTTCATTGATGCAGTATCCGCCTGGACCTTATCCATCCCGAAAGTGCGTGGGAAAACTATTTTTTCCAGTTTCAGATCGTTTCTCCTGAGGTCAAGAACATCCTGCTGATATGTCTTATATGCGCCGCTGCTGACTCCGCACTTGATTTCCGGCAGGGCGTGGATCGCTTCGATATAGCGGTTATCACCATTGGGGCGTATTTCAACCATCGGATAGATGCCGAGTTTCTTGTTTAGAAAATCAAGGTTCTCGCGGATGGATGTATATGGTTCCTTTGAGGTTCCGGATTCGTGACAATACACTCCTCCGCCAAAGTCGAAAAATGTTTGCAGCTCCCTTTCCGAGATGTATGGATTCAGAGCGCCTCCCTCTTTAGCCACCCACACGTTCATCGGGGCGACCCCGAACCTGAACGGCACTGGATTGCCGCAGCCATCGGTGGCACCCTTGTACTCGCCCGCATATATGCCCTCCCTATACGGGGCATCAGTATCGTCGTGATAGTAATACCCCTTTTCACTTCCATAGAGCGATACGGTTTTCCGGGTGGATGTGAACCTGTTGTTGACATATCGCTGCAGGTAGGGATAGAATCCGACATGACCGTCATCGCCGGTGAATGAAATGGCCCAGTCCTTGTTGTATTTCAAGGGGGCGACTGAAATCTGGATTTTTTCCGCCCTTGACGCATCTGGCAGGCTGACCACGATACGGTAAATCGCCTTGGCCCCGCCTGTTGCGCCGGCACTGGCAGGATTCGTCACCTCATTCTGCGGCACAGCCGCAAAACCCAATGAAGCCGCAGCCATGACAGCCGCCCAAAGAATATTTTTCTTCATATAAGATTTCCTTTTGAACAATGAGAAATTACAATCCATGGAGTTTGGTCATTTTGAGCACCTGATCTTTGACGGTGCAGTAATTACTTCAAAGGCTCCCCGATGGCGGAGATCCAATTAAGGCTTCCGTGGTCGGGAACGCCTATTTCAAGGACTTGCTCCGCGCCATCTACCAGGAACTCGACTACATGCTCATTGCCTCCGACGTTCTTCTGTTCCGTGCCGCCTGCAGATTTTAAAGTTATCCTTCCTTCCTTTCCTTTGATGGCCTCGGCCGAAACCTTGACGCGGAACTTGCCGGATGGCAGCTTGAATTTGAATGTGTTGCCGGGATTGACCTTGCATGAGTCGCGCTCTAGCGGATCTTTGATCCAGCGACGCTCGTCGTCAGACATGGCCGGTTTTGCGAATCCGTAATCCTTGTCCTCTGCCCAGACCATGTCTTTGTTGACCAATGTATAAGTTCTCGGCAGGCCATACCCTTTCAGGACACCAAGTTTCTGGGAAGCTGGTCCGAAGTCAAAAAGAATAGCCGGTCTGGATGCCAGGGCTGCGCGTTCGGCCTTACGCGCCTCAACGGCGTGTTTTGCGTCAGCCAGAAGTTTTTCATAGCCTGCGCCTGGAGATGCAAGTGTGATGTATAGCGGGAATTCGCTGAGAGTCAGATCTGCGGTTCCGTTCACAGTTGAAACATGACCGAAGGCATCGCTTACATCTGCCTTGCCGAGATCGATTCCAAGCTTCGACTTTCCTTGAAACCTCCATGCGGTAACGACTTTGCGCTGTCCGTCATCCCACAGGAACATCCATACTTTGGGGTCTGGCGAGGGCAGGCGCAAAGCGCCACCGTTGAAACCCTGCAGCTGGCGGATCATGGTAGCTGTTGTAAACCAAACTGGACGTACGCTGGTATCATTGCGCAGGAGGCCTGCTCCCGCGTGCTGGGACGGAGTTGAGCCTTTTTCGCGGTATATGAAGACTTTTTCGACACCGGACGCCAGTGCGATCATGATCGTGCGCGGCACCTTTGCGGCCTGATAACGTTCGGTGCGCCCTATAGGCCCGCCCACATCGTTCCCGGTCTCGGTCAGCCATATCTCGGCTTTCGGCTTGAGCTGGTCGCGCCAGGAGACGAGATCTTCGATCTGTTCGGGATAAGTGCCGCCGCTTTTTGCGGTCTTGTCGCGGTCGACATTCGGATCCCATCCGCAAACTTCAGGCTCCTCGCGTCCGCTGTAGAAATGCACGTTCACGATATCGACGAAATCAAGGGGTGTCTTTCCGTCGGCATATTTGAACTGCGACATCTGTCCGATCACTTCCATTCCGATCCCCGCCCAGCCGCAGGAGGTGACAGGCAGTGTTGGATCAGCCCTGCGCGAACCTTCAGCTCCGGCGCGCATGACTTCGAAATACTGCGAAATGGGGCCGACGAAAGGGCCCCATCCTGGGTCGGTCAGATTGGGCTCGTTCCACAACTCGACTGCATCAATCAACTTTAACCCCGACTTTTTATCGGAGGTCAGGAGCTTTGACGGATCGACTGCGGCGTTCCCGTCGCGTGCGACAAGCTGGAATATCGCATCGCCGTAGTCGGCAGGATCCTTCGGAGGATATCCCGCAGCGTTCTTCTTCACATCAGACGGAGCCGAACTGGCCCATTTCGGCGGCTGGAACACGTACGGCAGCACCTTCATCCCGAGTTTCTGGTAGGTTGAGAAGATGAGATCGTGGTTGACGCGCCACGGCGCAACTGAGCCGTCAAACGCATATTTGTCCTTTGCGGTGCAGAACATGAGCCATTTTGCATTCTCGAAACGCACCCATCCGAACCCGCATCTGCGCATCTCTTCAGCGAGTGAAATATCAGATGAATTTATCCCGAAGCGGCGCGTGCGCCCGGTGTCGACCTGGTCCGCAGGCCTCACGAAATACTGGGACCATCGCAAATCTTTTTTGCCGTTGAGCGTGGTTTCAAGGCCGAGAAGGTATGAGCCTGGCGGAACCGGCTCCGTACCTTTAAGTGCTATCTCCACAAAACTGTTTGCGGGCACCTTTGCCGTGATCTTTCCTGAAGCCGCGACATCTCCCGTCTTTGGAATTTCAACAGTATCGTTCTCGGCTCCGTCATAAAACATCAGCGAAACGGGCAGGCGTATGCATTTGTTCCCTTTGCCGTTGTCATGGAAGCGGAGTTTCAGCACCTTGGCTTTTACCGCATGTTTAGGCCATGGCAGGTTCTGCCGTCCCCACTTGCTGTGCAGATCATAGTTCTGCAACCCTTCCACAGGTTTGAAATTAGCGCCGTCCTCCGAGGTTGACACATCCACTTTCCAAATCCAGTTCGCGTCGCCGCTCTGCACCATCATTGCTGTCAGGCCGCGGACCTCCCCCAGTTCGACGGTCACAACCGCCTCCTTGTAGCCGTCTCCCCATGCGGTTTCGGCGCAAGTGGTGTCCTCTCCGTCGCACATCTTAGCGTCGCCATTTTCCTTGCCGTCGACGAACCAGGTGTTTTTGCAGCCCACTGCGTGATCAACTCCGAGCACGGGATCCGGAGGGGTCGAATCGTTTAGGTCTGGGTTGTTTTGCAATGTGTAGGAAATTTCCGCATTGCGTTCGGCATTGTCGTAGTTCTCTGCGATGAAACGCTGGTCGACGGGTTTGCCCGGTTCGGAAACTCCACTGCCGACAGTATTCAAACGTATGCCGTTTTCGTCTGGGCGCAGTTCGCTTTTCGCCGTAAGCGCATCGAATATGAGTGATGTAGGACCTGCGTCTTTCGTAAACCATACAACATGCACCGAGGTCACCGGAAGATCAACCTTTCCGTCCTGTTCCTTCTGCTCGTAAGCCTGTTTGAACGGGGCAGCCACAGGATCAATCTCAATCTGCTTCCACCCGATCCAGTCAATTGGAACCGTATACATAAGCCATTCGCCTTTTGCGTCTTTTATCTGGAATCCGACGTCCGCGGCGTTGCTGTCCGTTTTTGCATGGATCCACACCGATATTGACTTGCAGCCGGGAAGTTCGCCTTCGAACAAGGGGATGTCCACTTTTGATCCGGCGTGTTTTGCGTTGCCGTTAATTTCAATGGCGACAGCGCCGATTTTAGGTTCTATCCCAACCGCAGGGGACGCCTTGCAATTGTCAACTTCCCAGGCATCGACATGGCCTATCGAGTCGCAGACGTTGAGGATACGGTTCTGCAGGTTCTTTGTATCATCGGCCGCATTGATCAGGATGGGGATTGCGGAGAACAGGATTGCAAACGATATTGAAATTTTCCTCATGTGTTGTCCTTGGTTTCTTTGTTTTCTTGTTCCGCAACGCGGATGAATATTATAGCATGGGGTTGCCCGAAAGGGCTACCCTATGAAATGTCATCGCCATCAAGAGTATTCGCTGAAAGCGATACATAAAATCAATCTCAATGGTTTATTCATCGCCTTCAGCGAAAAACATTTTTGCTTGTCTTTTCTTCATAGGGTAGCTTCGCAACCCTATGCTATGTTATTCATCGCCTTTGGCTGAAGTCCCATCCGGAAGAAAATTATCAGTATTCCCTGCATACGTTTTCGTAAGGTTTCAGTCCCCAGCCACCTTGTTCAAAGAAATATGTGGTGGTATGCGGATCTATGTCGAGAAAGGCTGCGACATGCAGGCGGTATCGGGGTTCCATCATGACAATGCCATGTCCGTCCAGGAAAACCGTCGGGCGGGGGCCTTGTGCTCCATGCCAGCTTGAGGCGGGGCCGTTATAGTCGCTGTTGGTCTTGGATGTTGAGTTGTAGCTCACAAGCAGATCATCGGGATTGTTGGATCTTCCACGTGAGCAGAAATGGAGAGGTTTTGCTGCCGGATTACTGTAATAAAATGTTTTCAGAGGCCCTTGGATGTCCGCAATCGGATACTGGTAAATCCTTCCGCCTGTGTAGGAGTTCAATTCACGGTTGTCTGTGTTGTTGCCATGCTTGTAGCGAAAGCTGCCGAATGCCGGCGAGCCGGTGTCCCAGTAGAGGGTCATATTTGAACTTGGGCAGATGAAAACGCCGCCGAGTACGTTGTTGTTTGGTCCATTGTAGCCTGAAAAGGAAGGTCCGTTGTAGTTGAGATAGCTGCCTATCAGCTGCTCCAGCCTGAGTCCTCGCCCATTGTCCCAGCTGCCGGCGACTGACGGATAGGGCAGGGTGCTGTTGAAATCTATGGAATATGTTATCTGTGCAAGGCCTATCTGTTTGAGGTTCGAGAGGCATGTGAGTCGCTTGGCCGAATCCTTGGCGTTTCTCAGGGCCGGCAGCAGCATGGCCGCCAGGATTGCGATGATAGCGATTACAACCAACAGCTCAATGAGTGTGAATCTAATTGATTGAAGAGGATTTCCACTAGGCTTCTTCATTGTTTTCATCTCCGTTAAATCAGAACCCGAGTTATTATATTGAAATTGTATGAAGTCATGGGATAAAGTCAATCTGTCATGGTGGTACAGTATAACATCCATCTTATGTTGTCAAACGTGAACGGTAACGAAAATTAAAATAATTCTTAGTTTAGACTTGAAAACAGTCGTGCTGGTAGTAAGCATATGAATGCTTTATCCATAAATAAAACGCAAACGGTAACGGCGAATTAAAAAAAAGATGGTACATTAATCTCTAAGGCGGGCTTTGACCGCAAGTTAAAAGACTTCATTGACGGGGATATAATTTTGCATACGCTTAAAAAGCAGAACTGTGAAACAACTACGCTAGATTTTTGAAAGGGAGCGCGCGAAGTGGCTGAAAAGGAAAAAGTCTGGTTGAAATATTTTGATGCCGATACCATCAACAAGCTGACTCACATAGGGATCAAGCCTTCCGGGATGGTTGAAGGCAATTTGGTGGGTGACCACAAGTCACCGTTCCATGGTTTCGCCATTGAATTCGCAGGCCACAGGGGATATGTGCCGGGGGACGATGTCAAGCACATCGACTGGAAGGCCTACTACAAAATGGGCAAATACCTCATCAAGCAGTACGCCCAGGAGACCAATTTCATCTCGCATATCGTAATAGATGTAAGCGAGAGCATGAAATTCGAATATAAGCACGGTTCGAAGATAAGCTATGCGGCGTACATGGCGACAGCCATGAGCAACGTGATTGTTAACCAGTCCGACAGCGTAGGCGCATTTTTCTTCGACAACCGTGTGCTTTCCACGGTCAAGGCCATCGGCAGCGAGGAGATAATTGCGAAGATCGCAAGTGAATTCAAGGGGACGGAGCTGAAGAATCCCTCAGCCATCGGAAAGGTGCTCAGCCATATCGCCGAGCAGATAAGCAGGAGAAGGATCGTATTCATAATAAGCGACTTCTTCGCCGACATAGAGGATACATTCACAGGAATAAAGCGCCTGCTCGACGACAAGCATGAAGTCGTCCTCCTTCAGATCATTGACCCGCTTGAATTGAACTTCGACATACCTGGCAGGGTTGAACTGATAGAGCTTGAAGGCACCGACCGGCTAGAGGTTTCAGGTGCAAGCATAAAAGAACTTTACGAGAAGAATTTCAATGAGTTCCTCACCCAGTTCAGGACGAAGGCGAGGATGCTTGGAGTTGATCACATCCTTTGTGACATGAGCAGGCCGTTCGGTTTCCACCTGGCCGAGTATTTGAGCGCTAGGAAGTATAGGAAATAGGGGGGAAGTTCTGGAGTTCTGGAGTGCTAGAGTGCTGGAGTGCTGGAGTGCTGGAGTGCTGGAGTGCTGGAGTGCTGGAGTGCT
>CAZION010000088.1:26158-27460 GCA_964540865.1 uncultured Victivallis sp. | reverse complement strand
CAATAATCCAGCAATCCATAAATCCACTAATCCGTCATCCTGTGGGATGACTGTGCAAAAAAATAATTCGTAATTCGTAATTTCTAATTCGTAATTTCTAATTAACTGCCTTATGGAAATATATCCCCACAATTGCATAATCCTTGCCCCGCTTGCGGGATACACCGATCTGCCTTACCGCTGTTCTGCGATACGGCACGGATGCACGCATGCTTTCACCGAGATGATTGACGCCGGTTCGCTCGCTTACGGACATAAAAAGACTTTCTCGATGCTGCAACGGGGGAAAACGGAGAAATGGCTCGGCGTTCAGATTGTCGGCTCCGATCATGGCACGCTTCAAAAAGCAGTTGAAATCATAAATCAGTGCGATGTCGATGTTATTGATTTCAATCTGGGGTGCCCGGCAAGGAAGGTAGTGAAAAAAGGGGAGGGTGCCGCCTTGGCGAAGAAAACCGAGGACGCCATCCGCGCATTCGAAGTGATTGTGAAAAACTCAAAGTTCCCGGTGACAGCCAAGACCAGGATTCTTGACGAGGTTGATCCCGAGCCGACTGTTAATCTTGTGCAAAGACTTGTGGATGCCGGAGCTGCCGCTGTAACTCTTCATGGAAGGATAATGACAAAGGTATATTCCGGAGAAGTCTGGTTCGCTGTAATATCGGAAGTGAGGAGGAGGATTGACAAACAGATTGTTGCAAATGGTGGAGTCTTCAAATATTCCGACTGTGAAATCCTGCGTAAGGAAACAGGTTGCGACTGCGTCATGATTGCCAGGGGTGCGATGGGGAATCCATGGATATTTGAAGAAATCAGGGAGGGGAAGTCTTTTGTTCCACCTACTCCGGTGGAGCTTGCCTCTGAAATTGAACTTCATTTGAAAGACATGGCCGAGTGTTACGGAGAAGAGGTCGGCATGCGGATTTCGCGGAAAATAATCATTGACTACCTGAAAGGCAGAGGATATCCGGGCGAGTTGAAGAATGCCGTATGCAAGATAAAAACACTAAATGATCTGGAGACTTACCTAGAGGAAATCAGGCTTGGCCCGAGCCCGAGATACGGGAAATGGCTGGAGTCAAACCCCGATGCACCAAGACGGCTTACGGTCCTGTAAGATGGAGATGTGCATGGAACGCCGGTATCGGCTGGAGAGGAAAAGAGGAAGAGAAGACTGCCAGCAAGATGCTGGCGGTCCGGCAAGAGCATGGAACGCCGGCATCTTTGCCGGCAACGGGATCCGGATCGGGAAAGATGAAGACTGCCAGCAAGATGCTGGCGGTCCGGTAAGACATGGAACGC
>CAZION010000088.1:16026-26058 GCA_964540865.1 uncultured Victivallis sp. | reverse complement strand
GATCCGGATCGGGAAAGATGAAGACTGCCAGCAAGATGCTGGCGGTCCGGTAAGAGCATGGAACGCCGGCATCTTTGCCGGCAACGGGATCCGGATTGGGAAAGATGAAGACTGCCAGCAAGATGCTGGCGGTCCGGTAAGACATGGAACGCCGGCATCTTTGCCGGCAACGGGATCCGGATCGGGAAAGATGAAGACTGCCAGCAGGGGTGCTGGCGGTCCATGCAAACAATGGCGAAAAACTGTTAATCTGAAATAAGAGCATTGAAAAATGTTTTTCGGAAAGTATTTAAATCTAGTAAGTTTTGAAATTATGTCCTGCGGCAAAAATTAAAATAGAAACAGGGAAAACATGTCAGTAAAATTTATTTCATATGGAGCAAACAGGGAAGTCACCGGGTCGAATCACCTTCTTGAAGTCGATGGTACGAGGATTCTTGTGGACTGCGGTATGTTCCAGGGAAAACGTGTCGTTGCAGAACAGAAGAACAGGCAGTTTTTCTATGATCCCTCCACAATAGACACGGTCGTGCTGACGCATGGCCACTGCGATCATTCATGCAGGCTCCCATACCTTGCGGCAAATGGATTCAAGGGTAATATATATGCAACTCCGGCCACCCGCGACATTGCCGGCCTCATCATGGCCGATACGGCACATATTCAGGAAAAAGATGCTGAATGGATGAGGAAGAAGAAAACCTATGGTGACAAGGAGCCGTTCCAGCCGCTTTTCGGGATTAAGGATGTCATCAAGGTGCTTGAACAGTTCATTACGATAAACTATCACCGCTATTTCAATGTTGCCGATTCTATAAAGTGTACTTTCTATAACGCTGGACATATCCTGGGTTCGGCGATGCCTCTGTTTGACATCGGGGGAGGCCGCACGATAGGGTTTACCGGCGACCTTGGCAGAAAGGGAACTCCTATCATTCACGATCCCGAACAGCTGCCTTCGGTGGACTATCTGGTCTGTGAGTCGACTTATGGAAACCGCCTGCACGATCCGATAGAAGATGCGTGCAGGCAGCTCTGTGAAGTCATCAGGGAGACGGTTGAACGCGGAGGGAAGGTGATCATTCCTGCGTTTGCGGTTGAAAGAACACAGGACCTGATCTACTACCTGCACCAGCTTGTTAATGCAAGGCGAATCCCGAAGATCGAAATTTATGTAGACAGCCCGATGGCGTTCAACGCCACCAGCATATTCAGAGTGCATCAGGAATGTTTTGACGAGTCGGTAAGGGAGGAGTTTCTCATACAGGACAAGAATCCTTTCGGTTTTGAAACCCTGCACTACATAACAAATGTTTCCGAATCAAAACAGCTGAATGAGAAGAAAGAACCCATGATTATTATTTCCAGCAGCGGAATGTGCGAGGCTGGCAGAATTCTCCATCACCTAAAGAACAATATTGAAGATCCGAGAAATACTGTACTTATCGTAGGTTTCATGGCTGAAGACACGCTCGGCAGGAAAATTGTCGAAAGGCAGCCGGAGGTGAAGATTTTCGGACAGATGTACAAGCTCAAGGCCAGAGTGAAGATTCTCAACACCTTCAGCGCACATGCCGATTCCAATGACATCAAGGAGTTCGTCGGGAAAATGGACCTGCAGAAACTGAAGAAAGTATTCCTGGTACATGGTGAAGACGAGGAATTGGTGAAGATGAAGGAACACCTGCTGGGTATCGGCGTGAAAGCGGTTGAGATAGTGGAGACCGAAAAAGAATATCAGATGTATTGAAATATTTTTTTTCACTGAAAAGATTATTTGTGCCCTAGGATGGCAAACCATTCCCCTATACCGTTCAGAATCATCTGCACCGCAACTGCCGCTACAATTAGCCCTGTGATCCTGATGAGCGGGCCGATAACCTGGAACCTGTCCAAGATTTTACCTATCCACAATGAACATGTCATCAGTATGAAATTCAGGATGAGCGCGACTGATATCGCCAGGAGCGTGTTGGACACTCCGCTTGCCGATGAATATGATATTGCAGCAGTAATTGTGCCGGGACCGGCGATAAGCGGGGCTCCCAGCGGCACAATGGAAATGTCGCCCATGTTCGCGTTGGGGCTGCTCTCATAGAATTTACCGTTTCTTACGGCCTGCAATCCAATGATGAACAGGACTATCCCGCCGGCGACTTTCAGGGAATAGATTTCAACATGGAAGAGCGAATGAAGGAGGAAGTTGCCGACGACTGTCACCAGCAGAAGGATTATAAAAGCTACTGTGGTTGACTGAATCGACAAATCCAGAAGCCTTTTCCTGCTGAGCGGCGGTTGTATGGAGGAAAGCAGAAACAACTTGCTGGCGGGATTGATCAGCGCCAGAAAGTAGAGGGAATTCTCAAGAAGAAGTTGGAAATCCATATTCATATCCGGAAAGATAGCATAGAATATCACTAAGGCAAAAAAAGTGGAGTTGTTTTGAAGCTTGTCAGATCTTCCTGTACAAGACTGGTTTCGAGAAAAGTGCAAATCGGAAATAACGGCAATCCTCATGATGGGCCCTTGTTTTAACGAACCGAAAATTAGGATGTAGATGAAAATAAATACTTTTCAATGCTGTGTCCTCATGCAGGTTGGGGGGGAGGGTTTTGTGGGAACGAATTCGCAAATCAGGTTTAAGATGGTAGATTAATGATGGTTTGCTTCGCTTGAGCTGTATTTTGTTTTTCCAATGAAAACAGACGGCCTTTTTAAGTGTAGGATATAATTTACAAGGATAATTGCGCTACTGTCGGAAACGCTATTAGAAAATCAAGAAATGGACTTTACTACTAAAGATGTTTCAGTATTGCTTACCAGGCCTGAAAAAGAAATCCAGAAACTTATCACGGCAAACGAAATTCCTTTCCAGAAAATAAACGATCAGTTCTTTTTCAACAAACAGCAGATAGTGGAATGGGCGTTAATCCGGAATATTCCGCTTAACATATCAAACCATAAGAATATGACCGAATATAAGATTAAGGCGTTGAATACGATTCTCGATCAGGATTCTTTTTATTATGAATGCGCGCTTAATGAGAGCTCATACCTGGAGCAGATGCTGAAACTGATTCCGCTTGATGCAAATGTTGATAAGGGAATCATCGTCCGATTGCTGAAGAATCGTGAAGCCTTGATGAGTACGGCTATTGGAAACGGGATAAGCCTGCCGCATCCACGTATACCGCTTATGGTCGGACGGAATCCGCTGATTAAATTCTTCTTCCCGCAGCACCCGCTTGATTTGAAATCGATTGACGGAAAGCCGGTTCATACAATTGTACTTCTGATTTCCCAGACCATTAAACAGCACTTGAGCCTTATCGCCCATTTGAGTTTTCTGCTTTCAAAGGAGACATTCCGTTTCGCGCTGGAACGCCGGCTCAGCTGCCAGGAACTCCTTGATATAATAAACGATATTGAGAGCACAAGAGGAGGGGAATGACATGGATATGTTTTTCTGCTCTTTGGCAATACAGCTATCAGCATTGATCGCCGTTGTTTTCCTTCGAAATAGCCGCACTGCATCCGCCGTGGCGCACTTGCTGCTTCTCACCGGCCTGGTTTCGGGCCTGGTTACAACATTTTCCGCCTTGGTATTCCCTGACGCTCATTCTATCAGTTTCAAGATTTATGGAATACCTGAGTACATGTTCAGGTTTGACTCACTGGGGCTTTATTTCCTAGGTATTGTTCAATTGGTCGCCATTCCGACGACCATTTACAGCTACTCGTCAATCAAACATTATATTGACAAGGGGAAGTCGGTGAAAGAGCTGCTGATTTTTTATCCCATACTTCTCCTTGCGACCCAACTGACGGTGGTTTCCAACCACTCCATTTTATTCCTGATATGCTGGGAACTGATGAGCACTGCGGCCTATCTCGGAATGATTTTCGAGAAGGAAAAAAGAGATGTCCAGATTGGAAGTTTCTACTATCTGGTAATGAACCATGTTGTCGTCTTTATCCTTTACGTATTCTTCTTTCTGCTTCATCGCCAGGCGAACAGCTGGCTGTTCAGCGACTTTCATGTTTCGCCGGACACAGGCAGTTTATTCATTTTCCTTTATGTATTGTCATTAATCGCGTTCGGGATGAAATCCGGATTCATGCCCTTCCACTTCTGGCTTCCAAGAGCGCATCCGATCGCGCCTACGGTCTTCAGCTCTTTTCTTTCCGGAATAATCATAAAAACCGGGATTTATGGAATATTCCGGACATTCCAATTCCTTAACCCGACTCCCGAATGGCTTGGCTGGTTTGTGCTGGCGGTGAGCATGGTAAGTGCTATCTTCGGGGTGTGGTACGCCCTGGCCCAGCATGATATTAAACGCTTGCTCGCATACCATTCGGTTGAAAATATCGGGATTATAGGCATTGGAATCGGCATCGGTTTCATCGGATCCGCCTACAATTCGCTGCCTGTCCAGGTTCTCGGTTTCGGAGGAGCGTTGCTGCATACCCTCAATCATGCTATTTTTAAAAGCCTGCTGTTCGTAGGAAGCGGAGTGATTTATCAAAATCTGGGGACACGGAACATTGAACTTATGGGTGGGCTTGCGCATCGCGGGAGATTTTTCGCAATACTGTTCCTGATCGGCTCCGTTGCAATCAGCGGGATTCCACCGCTCAACGGTTTTATTTCCGAATTCATCATATTCAACGGTTTCTTCATTACTGCCCGGGAATTGAAGAATTATTATCCATTGCTTATGTTGATTTCAACGGTCGGGCTCGCATTTGTTGGCGGCTTGGCGGTTGCCTGCTTCACAAAGATCAATTCGATTATGTTTTTGGGTACTGAACGAAAAGAGATAAAATATTTCCATGTCTCCTTCTGTGATTATCTTTCTCTCGGGATTTTTGCTTTGCTTTGTGCGGTAATAGGCTTTTTCCCGCAACCGTTCATCCTTGTTGTCAATGACGTTTTAAGCCGCTCCTTCGTTGCGGAAAACAGTTCGCCTGCACTTCTGAATATCAACTGGTTTTGCATAAGCCTGGTTTTCCTGGCAATATTGTCCGGATTCATTGTGATTTATATGTGGAAGAGGGGAATCAATAAAAAATATGGGAGGAAAGTTTCACCTGCATGGGGCTGCGGCTACGAGCGGCTTAATCCAAGGATGCAGTACACGGCTTCTTCTTTTGCCGACCAACTGAATTCAATTTCAAAAACCTTGTTGGGCTATAAAAAGAAGATAAAATCACAGGAAGACGCTTTTCCGTCTGAGAATGAATTTGAGAGTCATTCGGATGATTTTGTCGACTCAAAAATACTTCAGCCGTTTTTTAACAGTATCAGCGCGTTTATTTCCCGGATTGAGTTGTTGAATTACTCTGACATCCGGTATTATGTCGCCTTCATTCTGATCATAATATCAATTTACAGCCTCATAGGTTTCTTATGGATTTAAGCTCATTGGCCCAGGGTGTTGTCTCTTTGCTTGCCATCCTTGTTTTGGCTCCATTGTTTTCAGGCGTGGTAAACAAGCAGAAAGCGGTTTTTACAGCAAGGATCGGTGCGCCGATCCTGCAGCCATATTATGAGTTGAGGCGGCTTTTGCGGAAGGAAACGATTAACGCCGAGAGTTCATCTTTTATCAGCGAGATTTCCCCGGTTATAAATCTTATTGCGGTTATCGTGGCCGCTGCAATGCTCCCTATCGGTTTTACTAGACCATTGATAAGTTTTGAGGGCGATATCATCCTGTTTGCCTATGTATTGGGGCTGGCAAGGTTTTTTCAGATTCTGGCGGCTATGGACATTGGGAGTTCATTTGAAGGGATGGGCGCGGCGCGGGAAGCCACATTTGCGGTGTTCGCAGAACCGATTTTCTTCTTCACCATTGGCAGCATAGCGTTTGCAGGAAATCTCACATCCATTTATGACATCTACCACTCTATAAGGCTGGACAATGTCAATTACATCGTGTTCATAGTTGTCTGTTCAATATCCGTTTTGATCCTGGCGGTTACCGAATGCTCCCGCATGCCTGTTGATGATCCCAATACGCATTTGGAGCTTACTATGATCCATGAGGTGATGATCCTGGACAATTCCGGTGTGGATTTGTTTCTTTACCAATACTCCAGTTATGTCAAACTGTTTATCTACGCCATACTTGAAGCATCGCTGTTCTATCCTTTGGCGGTGCGGAATTACAGTGTCACAATTATAATTTTCCTTGTAGTCATCGCGGCTTTATCCACGGCTTTGGCGGTAGTTGAAACCGTGACTTCCAGGTTCAAGCTGAAGAATATCCCGCACTACCTGCTGTTTGCCACGGCAATAGGGGTGCTGAACCTTTTGATTTATACATTTACAAAATAGGAAGAGGCTATGCAGAATGTCCTGAGTATAATTTTTTGTTTGTCTCTTTTCTACCTCTCGGTCACATCGCGGGTGAAAACATATGTCACCGTGCTGCAGATCCAGGGCGTCATCCTGACCGTGCTTCTGCTCTTCCCTTTGATTGATGAGTTTTCCGCCATTGCCCTAATCCTGCCGGCGACACTGTTCACCGTCAAAGTGATTTTAATACCAAGATATATCAAGAAAATACTTCTTGATCTTGATGTCAAAAGGACAATAGAGCCGACAATACAGCAATTCTCCTTTTTACTGCTGGTGATTTTTACAATGACGGTGATATTTGTCGCCGCCAACATCCTGTCCAAGAGCACACAGATAGAAACCATACCGTTTGCCAGCGGATTCTCCGCGGTGGCTGTAGGGATGTATGTAATCATATTCAGGAAGAAGCTGATAGTTCATGTCGCGGGATTCCTGGTGCTTGAAAACGGTATATTCTTATTTGGATCTACCCTTGCCGCCAAGCTCCCGATGATGATTGAACTGGGCGCACTGTTGGATGTTTTTGTGGTCGTTTTCCTGATGGGGATTGCGTTAAACAAAATCAATTCGACGCTTTCTGGCTTTGAGGTATCCTCATTGAGGAGGCTTAAAGACTGATGCTGTTTCCAATCCTCATTTTAACGCCTTTGGTATCAGCGGTTGCATGTTACTGCATCAAAAGCATTCGTGCTCAATATTATCTTTCTCTTTTTGTAAGCATGCTCCACCTTGCACTTTCCTTCAGTTTATTCATAGGCTGGTTTCAGCCGGGCGTGTCTGTACTGTTCAGCGCGGATTCCCTCAGCCAATTGTTCCTGCTCGTCCTTTCGAATGTTTATTTCTGGGTTGTCCTGGCTTCCTTCGACTACTTGAAAAGAGCCACGACCTCCAGTTCGGCCTCAGGGAGGAAAACATATTTCCTCCTGCTCAACTTCTACCTCTTTGCCAATACCGCTGCAATGCTGAGCAATAATTTCGGCATGTACTGGGTTGCATCGGAGGCCACAACTTTAAGCGTAGCCCCGTTGATCTACTACTACCGCAACGAAGAGGCCCTGGAGGCGATGTGGAAATATCTTTTCCTGGTTTCGCTTGGAATCGCCTTCGCTTTCATCGGAATTCTATTCCTGATGCTTTCGGCGAACGGAACACTTCTTGAGGGACGTCAACTCTTCTTTTCCGAATTTGCGAAAAATGCCGGTCTCTTGAACCCTGTATGGCTGAAGGCGAGTTTCATTTTTATCTTTGTCGGGCTCAGTACGAAAATAGGAATAGCACCAATGCATTCCGCAGATGTTGACGCTACAAGCAACTCTCCAAGCCCTGTCGCCGCGCTTATGGCTGGGTCACTGCGCATAACGGCGTTGCTCGGGGTGTTGAGGATTTTTCAGATTGTCACTCCCTCCTCGGTCCACGACTTTGCAAAGACGATATTGATAATAGGCGGATTGTTTTCCCTTTTAGTCGCATTCGTTTTCATGTTCAAGGTGAAGAATTACAAGCGGCTGCTCGCTTATTCGAGTGTTGAGCATTTGGGTATAATAACCTTGGCGGTCGGGGTCGGCGGGCTGGCTTTTGTCGGAGCCATGTATCACATCGTATATAATTCCATTTGCAAGGTGGTTTTGTTTTTTATTGCCGGCAATGTGCACCGCGAATTTAAAACCAGAGAGATTTCCGGCGTAAGTTCGGTGATGAATTTAATGCCCTGGACCGGCTGGTTGTTCCTCTTGGCATTTTTCGCCATCTCCGCCATCCCACCGTTCGGTATCTTTTTCAGCGAACTGATGATTTTTGAGGGCATGCTATTCTCCGGAAAACCATGGATCCTGGCGGTCACCATGTTTTTTATGCTTTTCATCTTTATAAATATGGGCAGGGCCCTGTTTCAAATGCTCTACAGGAAAAGCGAGCATGAGGTGGTTCTGAAAGAAGCAGAACGTTTTGATATTACTCATTTCGTGTCAATTGTATTGCTGCTTTTGGCGATAGTCATCGCCGTTGCGTCCCCGGATATTCTGCGGCAGCATATTTTAAACATTTCAAAAGATTTCGGGATTAAGCTATGAATTCATTAAACATCCAGAACAACCAATGTTTCCGTCTAGATGAAATTGTCTATCTGGAGAAAAGTCTTTTTTTGAGCACTCTTTCGGAACATCTGTCGAACGATTTAAGGATGATCGGGCTATTCCCACCTGACAACGGCAACCCGTGTAAAATTATTGCGGTACTCGCAGATTCCGGGTCTTCACTGCTCTGTATTGTCGGCGGGGAATTTTCAAAAGGCAAGTTGGAGTTCGAGAGTTTGGCGACGCCCTTTCCGCAGACAAATTATTTTGAATGCGAGCTTTCTGAAAATTATGGATATATCCCTCTCAATCATCCGTGGCTTCGTCCGGTGAGGAAGCAAAATATAATCGAAGGAAACAAGCCGTATCAATTTTATAAACTCGGAGGGGAAGAAGTTCACGAGGTGGCTGTAGGTCCCATCCATGCCGGGGTGATCGAACCGGGGCATTTCAGATTTCAGTGTCACGGTGAATTGGTTTACAACCTCGAAATAAATCTGGGCTACCAGCATCGCGGCGTTGAAGAGCTTTTCGTGGAAGCGGATCCGAACCGGAGAATCATGCTCGCCGAATCAATTGCCGGAGACACCGTGATCGGTCATGCTTACGCGCACTGCAATGCCGTTGAAGGCTTGTCAAACACACAGATAAGCCTGCGCGCCCAGGTCATCCGCTCCATTGCCGAAGAACTTGAAAGGATCGCCATGCATCTGGCCGGACTCGGCGGGGTGGCTAATGACATCGGACTGGCGATTGCCGCGTCTTCCTACGGCAGAATAAGGACCCTTGTCATAAACAGTTTGGCGGAGTTGTCTGGGTCAAGGTTCGGACGAGGCCTGTTTGTCAACGGGGGGGTGCGCTATGATTTTCACAGTGAAAATATAAAGCAGATAATAAAAAACCTGACCACTGTAAGAAATGATGTGACGGTCATAAACGATTTCATGTTCTCTTCGACAGGTGCCCTGGTGCGTTTCGAAAAAACAGGCGTTGTTCCCTGTGATTTGGCTCTAACCCTTGGTCTGGTGGGAGTGGCCGCGCGTTCCTGTGGGATTGAATTGGATACACGAATAAATTATCCTTACGGAGCTTACCGCTATTTTCCGGTTTCACAGATAACATTGTCAACTGGAGATGTTTTTGCGCGCGCCCGGCTTCGCGCATTGGAAATTGATGAATCGTTCCGATATGTTTTCGAGCAGATGGAGAATCTTCCTGAAGGTGAGATTAAAGTGGCTGTAGGCGATACCGAACCATGTTCCGGGATAATCTCTATAACTGAAGGTTGGCGCGGGGAAATAGTCCACATTGCCTTAACTGATGAGAAAGGCAAAATTGCGCAGTATAAAATCAAGGATCCGTCATTTAACAATTGGTACGGATTGAGCCCGGCAATGCGCAATACGGAAATTTCTGATTTTCCGCTCTGTAATAAAAGTTTTGACTTGTCCTATGCCGGACATGATTTGTGAGAGAAGGCGCAAAGTTGCAGAGGCACATAGGCACGGAGTGACAAAGGCACATAGTTTTGGAAGGGGAAGAATAGGCACAAAGGGGCATAGGCACATAGGCACATAGTTTTTGGAGGGGGGATTA
>CAZION010000088.1:0-15926 GCA_964540865.1 uncultured Victivallis sp. | reverse complement strand
AACTATGTGCCTTTGTGCCTATGTAACTCTGTCACTATTGAAAAACTATGTGCCTTTGTGCCTATGTAACTCTGTCACTATTAAAAAACTATGTGCCTTTGTGCCTATGTAACTCTGTCACTATTAAAAAACTATGTGCCTTTGTGCCTATGTAACTCTGTCACTATTAAAAAACTATGTGCCTTTGTGCCTATGTAACTCTGTCACTATTGAAAAACTATGTGCCTATGTGTCTTTGTCACTCTGTCACTGTTAAAAAAACGGAGAATGTATTTTTATGATAGATGCAATAAAGCTCAGGATACTTCAGTGCGACCCCATAGTTCACGATGTGAAAAACGCGAACCTGCCCAAACTGTTCCGAGGTTTGCCGACTATTTCAGATAAACTTTGCCCGGAAGGCTGCAGGAAGTGCGCGGCGGTCTGTCCCGTTAATGCGATCACTCCGGAACCATTGATGATTGATCTCGGAGTCTGCACTTTCTGTCCGCTCTGCGAAGAAGCATGTCCGCAGAAATCAATACGCTTCACCAATAATTATCATTTGGCCGCAGATAAAAGGGAAAATTTGATTGTAACTAAAGACACTAAATTAATCACTCCGGCAAAAGCGGCGAAAAAGATTCGGGATTATTTTGGAAAATCTTTGAAGCTGAGGCAGGTTTCAGCTGGTGGATGCAACGGCTGCGAACTTGAGCTTAACGCACTGAACAATGTGAATTTCGACATGGGCAGGTTCGGCATAGAATTTGCAGCGTCCCCGCGTCACGCGGACGGGATTGTGATTACCGGCCCGATCACTGGAAACATGGCCAAACCACTGGAGATCTGCTATGAAGCAGTCCCAAATCCCAAGATAATAATCCTTGTCGGTGCCTGTTCTATTTCAGGCCATGTCTTTAAAAAATCAGATCAGCTGCAACGGAAATTCCTGGATGAAAACAAAATAGATCTTTTCATTCCTGGCTGTCCTCCCCATCCTCTGACCTTCATAACCGGCATCCTCAGCTTCATCGGAAGATAACGAGTTCCTGAAAAGCAATTGAAAATCATTTGGGAATCTCAACTTTGATACGGGTTAGCAATCCTGCTTTTTTTACTAGGGATTTGTCGAAGCTCAAGAACTTTTCAACTCCTCTGCTTGACGCGAGATGCAGGGCATCGGCAAAATCCAAGCCGTTTTCCGCCATTGAAACGGCTTCGGCCATGATTTGAAAATCTTCTGTGTGTATATTGGAAAGACCAAAGAGGCGTTTGAATGAGCCCAGAATTTTCTGGGAATCAAAATCATAGACATGCCGCAGGACCCATTCTGCTTCAAGGATGACAGTTCTCGGTATGAATACCTCGTTTGAACGGAATATTTCAGAGGCTGATTCATACTGTGCCTTATCGTCTTTCACCAGAAACCTGACAAGAATGTTTGTGTCAACGGCAGTCATCGCTTATCTTTGCCCCTTTCTTTATTCCCTTTTCCATTTCATGAAGAGATTTCTTCCTGCCCTTATAGCCGAGACAACCGGACACTTCGGAGAAAGAGGATGCTGCAAAAGGCCTTGTCGGCCTTAGCATGACAGATTCACCGGAATCTTCAATTGTGAATTCCAGCCCCGGCATCCATTTGTGGGCTTTGCAAATGGAACTTGGAATCACTATCTGGCCTTTTGACGACAAATGCGTGGTAAACATAAGAACCTCCATAAGTAAGATTAAAGTAAGATATAGCAAGTTTTTAAAGTTTCAATCGGATTCCAGTGGATTCAATTCATTAGGGAATAATTTTCCAAGACTGGAAAAATTATATTCTCCCCAGCAGGCGTAGTAGTCCGTCGAGGATGGTGGCTGGATGCGGAGGGCAACCGGGAATATAGAGGTCAACCGGGACAACTTGATCCGCTCCGTTGTTCTCATCTGGAACGCCCTTGTAGATTCCTCCGGAAATTGCACAGGATCCAACGGCTATTACTATTTTCGGCTGGGCTACCGCATCATATGTCTTCTTCAGGGCGAGTTGCATGTTCGGTGTGACAGTCCCGATGACGAGAAGTCCGTCTGCGTGGCGCGGTGACGCCACAAACTGAACGCCAAACCTGCCAAGATCCCAGGCGAGGGTGCTTAGGACATTCGTGTCGGACTCGCAGGCATTGCATCCGCCGGCGCTTACCACCCGGAGTTTCAGGGAACGGCCGAAGAGGGATTTCATTTTTTTGTCAAGGGCGTCCGCCTGTTTGAAAGTTTCGCCGTCAATTACAAGATCGTCCCTTTTCCTTGTCGACATCGAATAACCCTTGGAAAAAGTGATTGCTCCTGCGGGGCATTCTTTCGAACAGTTACCGCAGAAAATGCAGATTCCAAGGTCGATGGAAATTCCTTTCTCGGTTTTATTGATGCAGGATACCGGACATGGCTCAATGCATTTCCGGCAGTCGGAAACACATTTGCTTTCCGCAATAGATGGAAGCCCGAGATATCTCTCAGGCATTTTCATCTCCTTGTCTGGAAACGGAGCAGTTCTGTAGCCCTGTTTTATTCTAGCTGCTATTACTTTTAACATTTTAGTTCCTTGAAAAATAGTATCAAAGTTTCAGAGGCACAAAGGCACAAAGTTTAAATTTCAAAACAGTAACAAAGGTGCAAAGGCACAAAGCTTTTTATAAATCCTAAAACTCTTTTCATTTCTTTCCCCTTCTGAAACTGTGTGCCTCTGTGCCTTTGTAACTTTTACTTAAAGATCATGTCCACAGTACGACAGATTAAAACTTTTATTGCACAATGGGAAATTATATATTGTTTCATTTTTCAAGACATTTGCCAGTCCGAACCAGTTATGGAAAGAAGGGTCTACTATTTTATAGCGAGCGAATTTCCCCTCTGAATCCGTCACTGCGGTATGACATATTTCACCGCGCCAGCCTTCCGATAGGGATACTGCAATAGAATCGGCCTGTGGATTACCGCATGCCTCTAAAACCCCTCCGTCGGGAATGTTTTCGAGCTGATCAAGTATGAACTTAACTGAATTCCTTATTTCAAGTATGCGGACAAACGTCCGGGAGAAGACATCGCCGGTGTGGTATGTGGAAACCTGGACTTGGGCGAACCGGTAGATTCCGGAAGGCAGATCGAATCTGACATCCTGTTCGAGTCCGCATGCCCGGGCGGCGAGACCGACTATCCCCAGTCTGCGGCATAGTTCCTTTCCAAGTGTTCCGCATTCTTCAAAACGGCCGAGGATTGAAGGATTGTCCCAGAGGAGGTTTGTGGCGTTAAGCGTATCATTGAAAGCGCTGTCCAACCTTTTAATGATTTCTTTTTTCATTTCAAGGTCAATGTCGAAATTGACGCCTCCGGGCCTGATGATGTTTCTGCCGAAGCGGTTGCCGCAGATAAGTCCGGTTATATTCAGGAAGTCGCCACGGATGCGGCCGCAGTATGAGGATGTGGGAAGGTAGCCCACATCATTTGCAATGGCACCGATGTCGCCGGTATGGTTTGCAAGGCGTTCAAGTTCCAGCAGAATCCCGCGGATTGCCTGAGCGCGCGGGGGGATTCTGCATTTTGCGAGCGACTCCATTGCCTCGCAATAGGCGATTGAATGTCCGATCGAAGTGTCTCCTGCGGCAGTTTCCATAAGGTGAATTGTTTTGGGTGCGGGCCCACCTATAAGTTTTTCCTCTATTCCCCGGTGCTGGTAGCCAAGGGATATTTCAAGGTTGAAAACTGTTTCGCCGTGGCACTGGAAGCGGAAATGCCCCGGTTCGATTATTCCTGCATGGACTGGCCCTACGGCAACTTCATGTATCTCCTCGCCTTCGACCTGGTAGAAGTCAGTGACGCTCGGAAGGATTTCCTCGTCCGCTTTTCTATCCCATGCATCTCTGGACTTGTCGTAGGAATGGTGGAAACGTATTGGTTTTAGCCATGGATGCCCTTCCGGCTTCACCCCCCATTGTTCTGCAATTTCGCGTTCGAACCATTGCGCCTGTTCGCAGTCTGGCGTAAGTGATGGATAGCTCGTGCCTACTTCGGTGGAGAAGAGGCAAAGTATTCCCTGCCTGTCTCTTGCGATGATCGCAAAGATCCTGAGCATGCTGTTCTTTGAAGGCATTCCGAAAAGCGACGAAATCCTGCCGCCTTTTTCGGTCAGCATCAGAAGTGTTTCCCGGAACTCCTCAAAATCCAGAGACGGGACTTTCTCAAGCTGGACTGTTTCTCCGTTGAAGATGTTGATGTATGGAGTCAGCAGCGCCATCATGCACCTCCGAAGATGAATGCTATGCTGTTCAGGATGTCGGTCAGTGCCGGGGGAATGTAAATACCGAGAATCAGAGTCAGCAGGCAGAGGATTGCGGGCGGTAATATACCCAACGCTGATTCCTTTTTAGCCGGTTCGCCGCTTTCACCCTGCGCCATGTTCAGCATTATATAGGACATGGCGGCGAAAATAATCCCGAGCAGCAGCAGAAACAATCCTGCAATCAGGTAGCGGCCCTGTGCTATCGCCGATTTGAAGATTGTGAATTCGCTGACGAAAAGACCGAACGGTGGCGACCCTGTGATTGCGAAAAGACCGGCAACCCAGAGAGCGCCGGAAACCGGGATTCTACCCAGCATTCCTTTTACATCAGATGGAATGCGTGTTTTATAAACGTACAGGATGTTGCCGGCGACAAGGAAAAGCATTCCCTTTGTGAGAGAGTGGTTTATCAGATGAAGCATCGAGCCTAATACTGCCGTTCCGCCAAGTCCGATTCCAAACGACAGTATCCCCATGTGTTCGACACTTGAATAGGCGAGCATGCGTTTGTAGTCCTTCTGTCCGATTATGAAAAATGCAGCCACTGCCATTGAGAAAAGCCCGAAGGAAATTAAAAGTCCGCAACTGAAAGCCGACTGTCCGGCAGCTATGCACACCTGATGAATTCTCAGGATTCCGAGGAATGCGCAGTTCAGCAGCGCGCCGGAGAGAAGGGCTACAAGTGATGGTGCCTCGCTGTAAGCGGCGGGGATCCAGGTGTGGAGCGGGGCAAGTCCCATCTTGGTTCCGTAACCTACAAGGAAGAAGAGGAAGGCGGCCTTGAGCCACTGCGGTTGGAGTTCTGAGCTGTTCAGTAGGAGCTGGCCAAGGACAAGATTAAGTCCTTCCCCTTCAAGCATTGACGCCGAATATGTCAGGATCAGTGTGCCAAGGAGCGCAAGACCTATTCCGACGGAGCAGATCAGTACGTATTTCCAGGTCGCCTCCAATGAACTTTGGCGCCGGTGGAAATAAATCAGTGGGGCGCTGGCGAGGGAGGTAGCTTCTATGCCGACCCACAGTAGTCCGAAATGCTGGCTTGCACATACAAGGGTCATTGCTGAAAGAAAAAGCTGGAGGCAGGCTATGAAAATGTTTTCAGGTGTGTTCGTAAATATGAAACCTTCTTCTGCCGCCTGCTGTTGCTGACGTTCCCTTCTCAGATAGCCAATCGCATAAACGGATGATGCGAGGAAGAGGATGCTGCTTACACTCAGGAAGAGGAGGCCTGCTGAATCCAGCGCGAGCCAGCCGTTGAGCAGTATTTCCGGAGCTGAGACCCAGGCGGCGACGGTGAGGAGACTGTGTAGTATCGCGGTTCCCACGAGCATGCTTCTCCGGAGGAACGCCGAGGATACGAAAAACGAGGCGATCCCTGCCAGCGCCGGTATTAAAATTAAAAGTGTCAAAATCATTGAATGCCTTTCATCGTACATCAATCATAAAACAGTAAAGAGTTCTAACCGCTAAGTTCGCAGGGGAAATCGCAAAGCACGTAGAGTTAATTCCTATCTTCTCAGCGTTCTCTGCGCCTACTTTGCGTTCTTTGCGGTTAAAATCCGTCATTTGTTTTTATCTCTTTGCCTCTATCCCCTATTTCTTCTCGAGCCGCGCCGTGTTGATATGGTCAAATGCACGGTTGATATGGAACGTCATGATTCCCAGGATGAAAACCATGACGAAAACGTCGAAGATTATTCCGAGTTCGACGAGGAAACTCTGTTCGATCAGCAGGGCTGAACCGAAAACGTAAATCCCGTTTTCAAATACGATGTAACCGATTGCCTGCGTAATCGCCTTAACCCGGCTTACTGTCATGAACAAGCCGCAGAAGATTGTGAAAATGGCTACGGGCAACGCTGATGCCGATAGCATTGGACTGTGAATCGGAATTTGACTGCAGGCCCAGAATGAGAGTGTCATGGCGATCACCCCGATTATTATTGAGGCGCCGTATCCGACAAACGGTTCAATTTCCCTCCTTACGTTCACCGAGCGGAGCGTGTGTTTCAGGAGCACTGGAAAGAGTATTCCCTTCACAGTCAATATGATTAGTGCGAGAAGATACGGATAATAGGAGAAAACCGTTTGGGTTTCCCGTACGGCTAGAATCGGCAGGAATGCGATTATTATTCCCTGGAATGTTATGATCCTGATACACGCATCCAGGCGGCTGGACGCGAGAAGGCTGAGGTTCGACAGCAGAAGTATTATCATGAGGCAGTCGGAAATGTTCATAACTTCACCTCTTGTGAGACTGGATGATTGGATGAATGGATTGATGGATGGTTGTGCGTAGTTGATAAAAACATAAGCAAATCCATCTTAGAATTTTTCGACATCATCATATTTCAAACCTTTTTCTGATACTGAATTAAAAACCACTCATCCATTCATCCAACAATCCACCCATCCGTCTTACCTTAGTGTTAAGATTAACGCTATGATTGAAAGTGCGGCGGCGGTGATGAGCATCTTGGAAACTTTATCCAGTCGGAAACGGGCCATTACTGATTCCACAGTCCCGACGAGCACCGCAAGAAGGAATATCCCAACGAGGAAAACCGCAGAATCGCAGAAGTAATTTTCAGTTTTGAAGGGAATCGCGACCGAGATGAGTACTGTTCCGAACGCCCAGAGTTTCAGTGCGCTTCCGTAAAGGATATATGCAAGATCGGGGCCGCTGTTGTCAAGTATCATGACCTCGTGGATCATTGTCAGCTCAAGATGCGTATTGGGGTCGTCTACAGGTATCCTGCAGTTTTCCGTCAGGAGCACCAGCAGTATTGTTGTCATCACAAGCAGGAGCACCGGCAGATTTGAGAAGGAATTCACCGCCAGTGATGAGAAAATCCCGCTCAGTGAGACCTTGTGGCTTAGGTGGGCCAGGGCTGCCAGTGCAATAAGGAAGGCAGGTTCTGCGAGAGCCGCAAACTGGACTTCCCTGCTTGCGCCCATCCCCTCAAAGCTTGAACCGGTGTCAAGGGCCGCCGCAACCGTGAAGAATCTTGCAATCCCGAAAAGGTACGCAAACAGGAGCAGATCTCCGGGAAACGAGATTATAGCAGGGGCGGCGCCTGTCACCGGCAGTAGCATAAGGACGCCTATGGAGGATGTGAGTGTCACTACTGGAGCCGCCCTGAATACCCATCCCGTTGTGGTGCTGTAGGCCATCCCCTTCCTCAGCAGTTTGAAAAGATCGAAGTAAAGCTGAAGGACCGGCGGGCCCTGTCTTCCCGCAAATAACGCCTTCGTCCGGTTGATTATTCCAGGAATCATCGGCGCAAGCAGAAGCGCAGCAAGAAAGCTTGCATGAGTCTTCAATATGATTTCAGTAAATGGAGTCATCAGAAAAAGTTCCATATCAACAGGATTAGAATTGTTATTATTATATACAGTATGAAAACGTGGATCCTTCCGCTCTCGGTTCTGATCAGGAATGCGGAAAACGTTCTGAACGTTTTGATGATCGGCGCGAATATGTATTCCTGCCAGAAGTCTGGGGTTTCGCTTGAGAATGAGTTTTTGCCGGGGAAAGTTTCAGATGTTGTCGGTCTTTTGAATTTTGTCCTCAGGAATGTGGAAAACAATCCGGTTATCGGGCTGGTGAAGGAGGAGGACGTATACTGTATTCTCGGAACAGGTTTTGCGTATCCGCAGTCCCATGTAGGCGCGGTTGTCTCCATTTCGACGCGGGGCAGCGCCTTCCTTAATGAGTAAAGGAAGCTTCCTATTATGATGAGAAGCGATGATAGCACTGTGATTGATAAAAGGGGCAATGACGCAATCTTGAGCCCGGTTTTGCATGCCGATATTTCGATTCCTGAGATTTGTGAGACGGTGCCGGCAAGCCAGGCCGATATTGTCGAGCCTGAAAATCCTATCGCAAGACATAGCATGGAAAGGACGAGCATTGGCAGGAGCATCGGAATTCCTGGGTCTGCCGCATGTGATGTTTTGTCGGATCTCGCTCCTCCGAGGAAAATAATTCCAAATGCCTTTGAGAAGCATGCCATCGCAATTCCCCCGATGAGTGCAAGCGATGCAATGACGGCAATTGAACAGAATGAAAGCGGCCGGCTCACCGAAGTTATGCCGTAGAAAGCAGCCAGGAATATCAGGAATTCCCCTATGAAGCCGTTGAACGGCGGAAGTCCGGAAATTGATGCAGAGCCTGTCATAAAGCACAGTCCAGTGAAAGGCATTTTCTTCATAAGTCCGCCCAGTTTGTCCATATCACCGGTTCCGGTTTCGTGAAGAACGGTTCCTGCGCCGAGGAAGAGAAGGCCCTTGAAAATGCAGTGGTTCAGAACATGGAGCAGGGCGCCGGCAAAGCCAAGTATGGCAATGAAAGGTTCATCGCATGAAATTCCGACAATGCCCAGGCCCAGGCCCAGCGAAATTATTCCGATGTTTTCAATGCTGGAATATGCGAGTAGCCTTTTGATGTTGTGGCTGGCTAGGGCGAACGCGATTCCGAGTATTCCCGAAGACATTCCGATTACGATGAAAGTTACTCCCCACCATAGAGGCGGTTCACCGAGAAAGGTCAGGATCCGCAGGATTCCGTATATCCCAAGTTTTATCATGATGCCGGACATCAGTGACGAGACATGGCTCGGTGCCACAGGATGTGCTTCCGGAAGCCATATGTGAAGGGGAATGAATCCGGCCTTAGATCCGAATCCGATTATTGCGAAAATGAAAATCACCGACGCTGTGAGAGACCCAGATTTGACCGTATCGAAGTTTGCGAAATCAAGTGTGCTGTTTCCGTTCCCCATAATTGCGAAAATCGCAAAAATGAACGCCACTCCGACATGCGATGCTGCGAGATAAATCCATCCCGCCTTTCGAACTTCCTTCTTTTCATGTTCATAGGTGACCAGAAAGAAAGAGGAGAGCGCCATGAGTTCCCATCCAATCAAGAACAGCACGCCATTTCTCGCGATAACTACTAGCATCATGCCAGTGACTAGAAGGCAGAAGAAAAACCAGGATGCCCTGGAATCATGCCTGCCTGAAGGGCTTTTCATGTATTCTGAACCATAAATTGCACAGAGCGATGAAAGGAATAGGAGGGGCAGCAGGAAAAAGGCGCTGAGCGGATCAACCCCTATTGCGAAATTCGCAGATGGCAACGTAAGCGGGAATGAAAACTCAAAGCTCCTTCCATTAATAATGCTGTCAAGACATATCTCCGATGAGAGAACCAGGCATGCTAGAGTCCCTGTAATTGCGGATACCGCTGCTGCTCTCCCGTCTTTGCCGGTGAAGAATGTGGCAAATCCGGATAGCAGAAGAATGAAAAACCCTGTAAGGAGGAATGTCATTGTTTTATAGTTATAAGTTCCAAGTTATATGTTATAAGTTTCAAAAGAGTCATCGGTCATCAGTATTTTCCCAATTCGAAGTTGGATGGTCGATGTTTTTTCCTCAACGATTCACCGTTTCTGCAATCTGCCGCTTAGGTGCATCTGTTGCTATTCATTACGCTTTCCGGACAAAGCCCGCCTTGGCTTCCACATGTTCTATTTCCTTTAAAATCTCCTCACGGGTTCCAGGTTTTACTAGTATCTTTTTGACTCCAGGGTCTTTCAGGACAAATGCCAGGCGTGAAATAAGCTGGAGATGAAGACGCGTGGATGGTGATATCAAAGTGAAAAGACAGTATACGTCCTGTTTGTCCAACGCTCCGAAATCAATAGGTTTTTCAAGGAAACAAAGAGTGATCACCGGATAGCTCACATTCAGGATCACAGGATTTCTGACATGTGGGATTGCTATTCCATCTCCTATACCTGTTGATGCCAGGTTTTCACGGGCAAGAAGAACGTCGTACAGGAATTTCCTGTCGACATCATCCGGGAGCTTCATTATGTCCACGGTATTTCTCAATACGGCTTTCTTGTCAGCGCCTTCAATCCTGAAAAATATTCCGCCGGCTTTGATGGATTCGCAGATGGATGGCGGCACTTCATCTTCAGACTTTGGAGATTCAAAGATTTCGGGGGATACGTTTATTTTCTGGGCGGTTGCCCATTCGAGGAGTTCGGCACGGTTGAACCTGAACTGGTCGTTTATCTTGTAGGCCGGTATGATTTTCTGGTCAATCCAGCGGTAAACGGTTCGCTCCGATACGTTGAAATATTTTGAAACATCATGAACTGTCAATTGCATATGTTATCCTTTTATTTAGCAAAACAAACGGATGGCATCAAGTTACACCAGATGTCATATAATGTCAATTAGTGTCGGGAAACAAAAAAATATCCGACAATTGCCCAAATTATTTTTTAACGAGCCCTAAGTTGAATAACGACTTGGAACGGGTTAGTTTTTTAAGATGAGGCTATTTCAAAACTAGGAATTCAGGAGTCAGAAGCCAGGAGACAGAATTGAATTTGAACTTAAATTCGGTTTTATTCTGAATCCTGAATTCTGACTACTTTTGAAATTGGCTCAATATATGTATAACGTGCAATAAATTGCACTACTGCCAACAGGATTCTCGAACCTGGAAAAATTTTTGAGAGGAAAAAGCTTTGACAAAAGAAAAAGAATATTTGAAGAAACTACTCCAGCCTGTTGTCCTACCGGGTGGGAAGCTGCTGCCTTCACGAATTCTGCCGGGGCCGATGGAAGGCATTATGACCAATGATTATTGCCGGACTATGATGGAGTTCGATCTTCTACCGGCATGGATTACCCCTTTCATCCGGATCTCTCACAGCACACCGCGTACAAAAAAGCTTGATGGGCGCATTGCACCTTTCCGTCCGATTCCAATTGTTGCACAGATCATGGGCACTTACAGGGAACATCTTGCTGCGACGGCGGGGATACTGTCAGGCCTTGACGGAGTGCTGGGGGTGGAGCTTAATTGCGCGTGTTCGAGTCCGACAGTTGTCCGCAGCCACTCAGGAAGTGCGCATCTACGTGAACCGGAATGGATAAGGGATACACTCCTGGCAATGCGTGAGGCTGCCTCTGTTGGAGGGATAGGTGTGAAAATACGCAGCGGGTTTGAATCTCCGGAAGAACTGCCGCGCATACTGGAATGCATCAGTGCTGCCAAACCTGACTGGATTGTCTTGCACTACAGGACGGCGAAGGAGATGTTCAGGAGAATTCCTGACGGGTACAGGCGTTTTGAAACCGCGCGCCGGCTACTGCCTGAAACCGTTCTATTTGCCAGCGGTGACATGTTCACCTGTGATCAGTCCTTGGAAGTTGTACGTCAAACTGGGGTTGATGGTATTACACCGGCACGCGGACTTATGCACAATCCGTGGCTGATCAGGGATATTGAAGCTGTATGCCGAGGAGAAAAACCGCCTGAAAGAAACGTTGTACCGTTTCTTCTGAGACTTGTTGAACTTGTTGCTGGGAGTCCAGTATGGCGGACTGGCCTGATACTTGAGATTTCCCGGAACGTATGGGGCAGTGACTCCGAACGTTTCAAATTACTCACCAGGGATCCAACGCCGGATGCGATGTTGATGAATATTAGGGCGATGAGGTAAGCCAAATCTAATCAGTTTCAACCCCGGCGGAAGTATTCCTGTTTGTTTTTACCTTAAACATCATGTAGACCATCCATGACCCAAAAAGTATTGAGCCCCATAGGATTATGTAGGCGGCGATCCTTACGGCCAGCGCCACGTCGTTATCATATTCAATTGACAGTCCGGGAATGCGGTCGAGCAGGTATTCCCAGTCGGTGAACTTCACTTCCGCCGGTTCATTTCCTGTCCCAAGCGTTACAAGAGGCAGCTCCTGCGTTCTGGTGTCGGCAATATAGATGGCTATCTCGAACATATTTGCCGCGAACCAGACTCCGCCCAGGGGCAGGCTGAAATATTCACCCTGGCGAAGAAGGATAATTATGGCAAGTATAGGCACCGTCAGTTGTAGGATTGTTCCGCCGGCATAATGCATCCATTCACCGAAAAATGAGAACAAGGGGTGTCCGACTTCATGGACAACCAGGTCGAGTGCCGCAAATGGAGTCCAGCAGGAATGGTTCAAAGTCAGGCACACGGCGAGGGAGGTGAGAAGCAGCATAAGGACAACTCTGGCAATTGCAGAATTGTCTTCGCTCCAGTCATCAAATGATGTGATTTTATTCATGTTTATGAATTTTAAGATTTTTTGAATTGATTACGATTGCGTAGCAATCTTTGGAGTGCGGCGTGTAAGCGCCGCTTTGGGATTATCTTAAAGCGCTGCTAACACAGCGCACTCCGAAAGATGCTTCGCATCAAAAGATGAAAATCACACATCTTAGCCACCTAATATCAAGATTTCCCCAGCATTGTTTCAAACATATGGTCAATCCTCTTTGCTGCAAGTGAAAAATGCCCCTCTTCAGGAAAGAATTCAGCCTGGCAGTTAGGAATGGATTCCATGTAATGCCGTCCGAATCCCGCGTTGACAGTCAGGTCTTTTTCGCCGTGCCAGACATGGACTTTACATTTTATATCCTGAAGTTCAAACCCCCAGGGATTTGCATAGATTATCAAATCCTGGTAGAAGCCCAGCGTACTTTTGGCAAACGCCTCTTTGTTTGATCTGACGAGTATGGCACGTAACTCCGGATTCTTGAGCGCAGCCTTGTCCGGATCTGAAACGTGTTTTTCCATCAAGCCCATGAATGCATCCGAATTCCGGAAAATCATTATGCCGACCAAATATGCGGCCACCCTGACATTCCAAGGCAGGTGCTTCGCCTTGAAGAACCAGAACTTCTGGAAAGATCCCAGAAAGGATTTTGCATTGCTGTTCACTACGGGGCCGAGTCCGGAAATTATGCCGGCCTTGATTATCCTCGACGGTATTTTCCATGCGCATGCGGCGGTGTATGGGGCGCCGCCAGATATGCCTATTATGTAGAATTTATCAATACCGAGATTGTCTGCGAATTCCGCAATGTCGTCCGGCCAGTCAAGCAGTTTGCGGCCCGGTTTGGGATCGGAGCCGCCGTAGCCGGGCCGGTCGATCCCTATGAATCTCACATTATGCGCCAATGCAGTTTTCTCAGCAAGTGCGGCTTCATACCTGGAACCTGGAAAACCGTGGAAATAAAGAATGACTGGTCCTTCCGGATTCCCGTATTCGGCATAAGAAAGCCGCCTGCCGTCACGGAGCATAATATGTTTTGAATTCATCTCCATACGTGGAATAAGATATCAATAAAATCCTTAAATTTTAGATAAAAGCATGTTAATTGGCTATTTTTTCCTGTACATGCCGGGAGTGGTTCCGGTTATTTGCTTGAACTGCCGGGAAAGGTAGAAGACTGTCTTATAGTTGAGTTCATCTGCGATTTCCGCAATGGACATGTTTGTATATTTCAATAAGAAGCATGCGCGCTCAATCCTGCGTTGTATGACGTATTCCATCGGAGGAAGACCGGTGCGTTTTATAAACAGTCGTCTGCAATGGCCTCCCGAATATCTCATCTTTCTGGCGATGCTGTCAATTGTCCAGCTCCTGTTTGGATGATGCGAAATCTCCTCGCAAATGCCAGTCAAATCGGATCCGCCTTCTGAAAGGGGTTTCTGCTCTCCTGAATGCCGTTCAAAAAAGGACATGATTGCGGCTGTGAGCCAGAAGTCAGCCTCTTCATTCATGTTTTTCTGTCCGTTCCGGATTGCTAATTGGATGAGCCCAGCGGTGATTTCCGGTTTCAATAGTCTGCGGTGCATGAATCTGGTTGATCTGTCGGCCAATTCGGGAAATGAGGTTCTGACGATGTCGAAGTGACTGGCGACCACCTGTAGCGGGCAGTCGGGAAAATGTGTTGCCTTTATTCCGGCCCCGGGTTTGAATATGAAACAGTCACCACCGGCAAGTTTGTGATCTTTTCCGTTACAGCTCAGATTTCCCCTGCCGGCACAGACCAGCCAGATATCGAAGTCATGCATTGATGCGACATTCCAGGACCAGGTTGAAGGGCAGTCATAGCAGTTGCCGATCTTGTATGTAAACTGTTGATTATGCATGAATAGTGTAAAAGAATGCCTGTTTTATGCATTAAAAATTACTCATTTTGTGTTTATAATGTAAAGATAATATTATAAACCTGAAATGGCAAGGAGTTTGAAATGAGAAAGCTGAAATGGATCAAGCATTCGGATTTGGCGATAAAACTCACCCCGACCATGAATCGTGACGAGTATCTTGACTGGATGACTTTCCGGGCTGGGGCAAATATTCCATTCACGGAGCTTTTCGGGCCACTAGTCGGACTTAAGGAGGAATGGGAGGAACAGGGTGCAAGACCAGAGGAGCTCGACTTCAGCGCATTCCGCTTTCGCATTCCAAAAACGGCAGGAGTCGCCGTTTCGACTGGAAGGCTGGGCTGCTCCAGCGTCATAATTGAGGAGAATGACGAGATAATCCGTTACCGTGATGATTTGGGACGGACATTGAGAATGGATAAGGGGTATGCCACCATTCCGCTGCCGGAGAATTACCCGGTCAGGAACATGGATGACTGGCTTAAGATCAAGCCGAAATACCAGTTCAGCGAGGAGCGTTTCGGCAAGGATTGGTTGACAAATGCAAAACGAAGCCGGGCGGAGGGGGCGGTCATTCGAGTGGGGATTTCAGGGGGTTTTGACGAACCGCGTCAGCTGCTCGGAGAGGAAACTCTGTGTTACGCCTGTTATGATCAGCCGGAACTTATCCATGACATCCTTGATACTATCGGTACGACTGCGGTAAAAGTTTTCGAAAAGGTTTCCTCCGAAGTGCAGGTGGATATCCTGGACGTCCACGAGGACATGGCCGGAAAGTCAGGTTCATTGCTGGGACCGAATGAAATCAATATGTTCATCAAACCATATTACCGGCGCGTCTGGGATATGCTTCAGGCGAGAGGTGCTCGCATATTCGGGCAGGACAGCGACGGCAACATGAACGGAGTCATTCCCGCATTCATTGATGCCGGTATCAACTGTATGTATCCCATGGAACCCGCCGCAGGCATGGATATTGTCAAAGTCCGCGAGCAATACGGGAACAAACTGGCATTCTACGGGGGAATTGACAAGCATGTGCTGAGGCGCAGCAAAGAGGAGATTACCGCCGAACTGGAGTATAAGATTCCACCCATGATCCGCACACGCGGCTGCATGTTGGGGCTGGATCACCGCATCCCCAACGGCACCCCCTTGGAAAACTACAGGTTCTACATCAGTAAGGCCTGGGAGATCATTGTGCGGGAGTCCGCTTGCTGAGACAGCCTGACCTTACGGAAAATATTTTTTCTGAAAAATAAGGAAATTGTTTTTCAGAAAAAATATACTTACTCGTACCTGCACCACAATTGTGCGGCGGCCATCAGGAGGCACATGCCTGTCAGGCGCGAACCGTTGTTTATAGAGCAGGCCGTTGAAAATAAAAGCCCTCTTTTTTCTTATTTTTGAATATAATGATAAATATAATTGACAAAACAGCTTATTATGATAATTATAATTAACATTATATGTTTAAATAGAGGTTGCTGTGAGACAGAAGAAAAACGCGCTTTTCCCCAAGACCATATCGGTTCTTGAAACATTGGGTGAAAATATCAGACTGGCCCGGCTTCGGAGAAATATCTCCACATCGCTTCAGGCGG
>CAZION010000087.1:0-27515 GCA_964540865.1 uncultured Victivallis sp. | reverse complement strand
AACTATGCTGATGCGGTTGATCACAAAGGGCGTCTTTTAATAGAAATAATCCCAAGATGACCGAACCAATTCCATGCATCCAACCCCGCATCTGCGGTGTGGATGATGGGGGGGCGTTCGGTTCAAATGAAAAATAAGATCATATATATTTCTAAAGGAGCGTTTCTCTACAAAACGGCTTATTTAAATATCGAGAGCGAATATTTTGAAATAATAAACAAGAATAAATCAATTAAATTTCCATATCATGAGATTCTTTCACTTAGCGTTATGATTCCAGTTTTGCGAAATGGTGTTTTTATCGAGTGTTCGACGAAGAACAATCAAGTGTTCATGACTTCGTATGTTTTAAATCTTGGCAGGTTGGCAATTGGGCATATCCATAAAACACATCAGATATTCGAAGACATTAAAACAAAATACGAAAACCGAACCAATCCCATGCATCCAACCCCGCTTCCGCGGGGTAGATGATAGAAGGGCGTTAGCAATACACAATTATGAAACCAGAAAACAAATGGATTGACGATTGGAATATCGGAATTGTACCATCCAGGGAATATGACATTTCCGTCAAATTGTTGAATTATTTTGAAAACTTCTGGAATGATCAGAACCTTGAAAATAAATCTAAATCAACAAGAAATAGATATTCAAGTGCACTGCATGCACTGGGTGGCTATCTTGTGGAGCAAGCAATCTCTGACGGAAGCATTAACAAAACAGCTGACGAACTGCTCTCTGATTGCGTTGGGCCCGATGAAGGTCCTTTAATTCATCAAGACAATGAAGACTGGCAAGATGAGCTTGACATGGTATGTAGAAAATTCTATAAATTCATAAGCAGAAATGCTAACAAGATTGGTGCTCCCGACCGCGACGATCGCGGTGGGAAACCATAGTCGTTAGCTTAAAAAAACAATGAACAAAAATTTAAAAGAAATATTAAAAATGATTGACTTAGGAGAATTTGCTCCAGGTTCTAGAAGTAGGCGACAAGAGCAATTCGATATATTCATTGTAGATCAACTAATCCGTGCAAGAAAAAGTTTTGATACAATAATAAAAGAAGCAATACATAAATTCCCTGACATGAATAACTTTATTATAGAAAACTCAAATGAAGATATTAAGAAATATTTCGATTATATTCAAATGAGAAGAATGGAAACGATATTTGCAGATAATTTCATGCAAATGACTAAAAAGAAGAGAAGAAAAAGCTAACAAATCGCTTCTGGTAACCGGCTAATCGCCGGCACCAGAGCGCAACGTTGGAATTATAATAATGAAAAAAATAATCATAGGAATTATATTGGGCTTTATCCTAGCCTCACTCATATATATCCCCTTTGTATTCCAGCAAAGACAATCGCAATTTGAGAATGGAAGACATCAAGGGATGATTAGTGGACGTATTGATGTCTGGAAGTCTCTCGACCGATACTTTTCTCAAAAGACACCATCCTCTTCTCAAACCAAAGAATACATCCCCATCAAAGACGTAGGAATCAGTGTAGTGGAAAAAAACGGGGTATTAACCATAGAAACAAAATAGGAAATTCCAACCATGCTGGTTCTCCTAACCTCGTATTCACTCGGTAGGAGACCATAGGCGTTATGAAAGCACAAAGTTATGAAAGCACATAAATACTTAGACCGTCAAATACAAATAAGAGCTGCCCTAGGCTTAGCTACAGGGATAATTTTTGCTGTATTATATATTTCCAGCGGAAGATCTTGGGCGCTTGCCATTACAGTTCCATTGGCTATTTCTTGTTTCATATGGTCGTTCATAAAGATCCGATGTCCTTTCTGTAAATACTATTTATATTTTGATTTGAAGAAATACATTTTCGGATTGCCTAGATCATATAAGAATTGCCCGTATTGCACAAAATCATTGGATCAGGATATTAAATCATAACGAGGCTTGGTTCTGGCAACCTCGCTTCGCTTGTTGCCAGACCATGGACGTTGACCAGCAAACAAGAAAGGAAAGATCGAAATGAAGAAAGTACTCGGTGTATCAGGTTCCCCGATCGCAAACAGTAACACGGATCGTGCGCTGAAGGCCGTGCTTGAGGCCACTGGCCTTGAGACGGAGTTCGTGAAGCTGATGGACTACACGGTCGCCCCCTGCAAGGCATGTCTCGGGTGCGTGAAAACGAACCGATGCGTGATTAAGGACGACGGGATCATGCTTGCGGAAAAGGCCAAAGCCGCGGATGCACTGGTTATTGCTGGATTTACACCCTACTCGACATTGGACTCGCGGACCAAGGCGTTCATCGAGCGGCTCTATCCTTTGCGTCACCTGAAAGGCTTCATGGCGGGGAAGCCTGGTGCCGCAGTAATCACCTCCTGCGTGCCCGAAAACAACAAACAACTGCCGCCGGCAGCGGAAATGGGCGTCAACGCTTTGGTGTTCTATATGATGGAGGAAGGAATGCAGTTCATCGGAGCACTAAAACTACAGGGAAATGTGCCCTGCATGAGGTGCGGATTCGGGGACGAGTGCAAGATGTCCGGAGTAAAGATGCTCTATGGCCCCATGGCCACGGTGGACAGCGTCGGGATCAAGCAGTTTGAGCAGCATCCCATCCAGATCGAGGGGGCGCGAGAACTCGGGCGAAAGCTTGCCGAAGCCCTGAGCAAGTAATCCGGCCAACAAGGCACCGGAGGCGACGCGGTGCCCCGCGCGCCTCAGTGCTGACGGCGTTGGGCAATAATTAAATGATAAAATATTTTCCAGATGATTCACTTGAGCCTGATCCAGTAATGGATAAATTCATATCTGCATGGTTCACGAAGCATCTTAAATCAATGGAAGAACCATCACTTTCGGACAACAACAACGATTTTACATTTCAGTTACGATTCTTATGGTTGAGGACAAATCATGAGCCGGTCGCAGTTAGAATATTAAAATCTGAAAAAGAATCTAAAATATATCTAAAAACAACTTCCGGATTGGGAGGATACGAGCCAGGGAATATCGTAAGGAATGAGAACAAGTTAATGTCAGACAAAGAAATTAAATCAATTATTGACTATCTAGATTCCATTGATTTTTTGGAAATGAAATATGAAAGGAACCTGACGCTTGATGGAGCAGAATGGATACTTGAAGCAAGAATTGAAAATAGATATCATGTCGTTACTCGGAGTTCACCTGAATCCGGAAAGTTTAGAGAGTTTTGTCGACACCTTTTAAAATTAGCAAATTATAAGACAAGAGATATTTACTAGGAAAGCCCAACTAGATTCCATTCAGCCAACCTCGGCTCTGCCGGGTCGGCTGATAGATAGGCGTTGGACTAAAAATATATAAAGATAATAACAAGAGATTCAAGAAATATAAAAGACAATTAAATTCATAATACTACGTTATGGAAACGACTTCACAGGACTACGCCGACATCGACTGCGATGATGCTCCAACGCAACACGACTGCGGGGAGATATTCAGGGGATTCGGACAGGAGTACGAGCGGATGCATGACATGACCGGGGTTCAGAGGCGCGTGATGCGCGCGGTGCCTCGTGCAGGACGTCCACCCTCGGGGGCCATGTCGGGAAGTGCGGGAGCTGCGGACATGAGGAGAGCGCATACAACTCTTGCCGCGACAGGCACTGTCCGAAGTGCCAGGGGATCAATTCAAGGCTCTGGGTCGCGGAGCGTAAGGCAGAGCTGCTCCCGGTTGAATACTTCCATGTCGTGTTCACGGTTCCGGCGGCACTCAACGATTTCTCTCAACTCGACGCCAAGGCCTTCTACAATGTCCTGATGGACGCCTCGTCGGAGACGCTGGTAAAGATGTTCAGCGAGGTGCACGGCTCCGTCCCGGCGGTGGTATCAGTGCTGCACACGTGGGGCTCGAACATGAGCATCCACCCGCACGTGCACATGGTGGTGTCCGGAGGAGGGCTTGATGCAACCGGTTCCGGATGGACATCGACGCCGAAGGGATTCCTCCTGGACGCGAAGGATCTTTCACGGCGCTTCAGGGACACGTTCGCGGGCATGCTGAAACCAGTTACAGCCCGCTACGGGGCTGCTCCTGGTATTTGCTCCTAGCCGTCTATCCATAATCTCCTGTCTCGCGCCATATGCCAATTTCTAGAGGTTCCCTTAAAGGTTCCCTTAAATTTAATGGTGGCATTCTTTGATATGGCGCATGTTGGTTGGCGACAAATGTGTGTAATGGGAATGTTGCGGGCAAGCGTGTCAGCCTTTGCTCCGATTTATGGCCAGTCAAGATATGTTGTCCTGTAATCGGCATTAGGGTTTTTCATCCTCCAGAGCAGAGTTTCTGCCGCCCTGATCCCCATTTCCCGAGAGGGCATATCACTGTCGGCTATATTGATTTTTAACTGGCGGACTACATCTTCCTTGCCAACCCCTTGTAGCATAATGGAGTTAATGTCTATTCTCAATCCCGAGACATATTTTATCAGAAGCCCGGTATTCACTCCGAAGAGACAGTCTATTTTTCGGAGTTTGTCGGTCTGGTCATCACATGTAGTTTCGTCTTTTCCTGCGATGTGGATGTTTTTCACATTCACTCCGTTATTAAGCAGGGTCTCAAGATAACCTTTCTCACGTTCCGCTACTGCGGAACATTTTATCGGCTGCGTTACCATTCCGAAATTCTTCATTCCTGAAGACAAGAATCTTTCCGCCGCCTGCCTGCCTGCGTCATAGTCTGAAAACAATATGCAATCGCTGTCCAGAGCCACTTTTCTGCCAATCACGACAATCGGGATTTTCTTCTTCCCTGATAGTTTAAGATGATCTGTTGAATACCTTGATTTCAACCCGACAGCTGAAGGATAAATGATGATTCCGTCCACTTGCCGGTATGACATCCTCTCCATTTCTTTTTTTTCCAGCTCGGGATCGTTTTCACATGTCGCCACCACCATCTGATATTCAGTATCCCGTAAGAATGACTCAACCCCCTCCATGATGCTTCCGAGGAAGAGGTCAATGCTGTTGGCGAATACAAGCCCGATATTATTGGTCTTTCCGGCGTTGAGGCTGTGTGCAAGGTAGTTGGGGCGGAACCCCAGTTCCCCGGCTTTCTCAACAATACGTTTTTCAGTCTCCTTGGAAATCCTGTATTTTTTCGCCTTCCCGCTTAAGACCCGGGATACTGTTGAAGATGAGACGTCAAGAAGTCTGCTCAATGTCCCAATATTTATTTTCTCGTCACTTTTCATTTATCTCCCCATATAAGCTTAAACCATATACAAAAGCACCCAGTCCGTCATCCGGCGTCCTGTCTTTGATTTTGATGTATAAGATATCTCTCGTCTCTTCATACGGAATCTTCCACTCCAACCTCTTTTTACTCATTCTCCTGCTTGAGCGGAAAATCTCATGATATGTTTTGTCGTCTGAAGATGTTTCAACTATGTAATCTGAGCCTATGTCAATTTGCAAAACCGCCTTTTGGGATGGGCCGTTTATCGGAAGGGCATATACAAGGACACTAGAGGCATCGACAAACCGATAGTTATCCTTAAGGCCTACGCCTTCATTTTTGGAAATATATTTTTCATCGTCTGGAATCTCAAAGCACAGAAGCTCCTTTTTCGGAGATTCAAAGGGAGGTGGGGCGTAGACGGGCCATTTTTCGGGCACGGGATCTATCCTGTAACCGGTTTTCAGCCCGGCTGTCTTGAATATCGTCGCCTTAATCTTGTCTTCATCAACACAGACCAGCCTGTATCCGGGGTTCTCGTAGCCGAAAGCACCGGCGGAACTTGTTGTTGAAAGAAGATTCACCGCAGGCATTCCGTCATATTTGCACTGCGCGAGAAAATTATAATGCAGATGTCCGGAGAACATCCAGGTGACAGTCTTATAATCCTTGATAAGCTTGAATATTTCCTCCCTCATCGGCCTGACATCCTCCCAGCCTTCCTTGCAAACCATCGGATGGTGTGAGAAGATCATGAGCTGATTATGTTTGCCGTCACAGATGTCTTCAGCGAGCCATGCTGCCTGTTTCTTTTCCAGGCTTCCATCGCTTCTTGAGTCAAGGATGATGAAATGCCATTTGCCCTTGTCGAAGGAATAGTAAGGAGACCTGCCTGGAAACACCTGTCCGAAATTCCTCCGGTTTGAATCATGATTCCCCAGCACAAGATAAAGAGGGATGTCCGGCTTGAGTTTCTCCAGGAGTTCTTTTAATCTTTCAAACTGCTTCAGTTTTGCGTCGTGAACCAGATCGCCGGTAATGATTACGAAGGAAGGCTGCGGTTCCATTTTGTTTATTTCGTTGAGGATGTTCACAAGATCGGCTGCCAAATCTTTGTTGAAAATATTCTTCGCTGCTGGATTTGCCTCGTCTTCAGCATAAATGTGAATATCGCTGAGTTGGACAAAATAAAACTTCCCTTTACCGTCCGGGGCAAATGCGATTTTCCTGAAAAGATCCGGAATGTTGAAAATATCCGTTTGTTCGCCGTCGCGGAAGTTATTCTTCTCTGAAGAATCATATATGAGTTGGACGCCCCCTCCTTTGTCTTCAGCATATGATAGCTGTCCGCAGGAGAGAAGTAAGGCTGCCAGTGTTAGATGCAGAATAGTCGTTTTCCATAATAAGTTCATAAGTATGAAATCCATTTGATTGAAGATTTGACAGTTTTTCCGGCTTCAATCTTTAGCCTTATCGGTTTAGCCCGACTTTCCAAAGCCTCCGCGATTCCTACATTTGCATGTCTGCTTCTTTCCCCAGGATTGTGCAATGCAAATGAAATTGTTCCAGATTTAATGGACAGGATTTCGATGCGGATTTCCGGATCATCGCAGACCAAGGGCTGTCCGAGGAAATATCTTCCGGATTCTTCCAGTGCAATCCACAATGTCCCCTCCAGAACACCTCCGGGATACCATGAAATGTTTGAGTCATCAAGACGGAGTGCGCCGGCGGACCAGTTATTCTCCATTCCTTTCACAGAGACTGGAATGATACGGTTAGGCAGGTCTGCCGGTGACGGGAAGGAGGCGATACAGCCGCTCTTTTCAGCTTCAACGCTTACAATATACGGTTCCGGTAAGAGTTTTCCGGAGATGACTTTTCCAGGGGCGTATTTCGGAGCTGTAATATCTTTGCCCAGACCCCAGAGTTTTGAAAAATCTTCAAAGAGGTGCTGATTTTCCCCGCCTCCGTCCTGGGTGACAATCCAGCGCCGTCTGAATTCCTGTCCCTTGAAAACCTTTTGCCCGTTCTGCATGTCGATTCCGACTATCACGCTTGGATGACCGGACGATGAAACCAGGACGTCCATTTCACCGTCAACGCTGTGGAAGCCCAGGAGCCCATGGTGGTCTGGGGTCAGAGTAACGTAACCGCCCTTGGAAACTTTAATCTGCTTTGTCCATGTACTGTCGCTGAATTTCACCGGCTCTGTTTTCAATTTTCCATTTTGATCAACAAAGGCGAGGGTTTCAAGATTCTCTCCTTTGCCCTTGAAATGGAGACCCAGGAATTCCAGCGCCAGCTGCGGAACCTTGTTTTTCAGGATGTTGACATCGACATGAGTGTGAACTGCCACCGAAGAATCTCCCGTCAGGATTATCTGGCCAAAAGGTTCATAATGGTAACGGAACAGGACTAATCTGGTTTTCGATTCAGTACTTCTCAATTCCGCATATTTCTTCGCTCCGGTGCCATCGCAAAATTGTAGGCGCGGAAATGTCTCCTCGATAATCGCGACATCGCGTGTCGCCAGGAGTTGGCGACGATAGGGCCTGTAATCCCCACCTTCCGGAATCATATGGTCTTTCTCCCCGCCTTTAAGCCGGATGAACGGAAAAGTGGACAGGGTGTCAAGTCCGGAATTGATCTGTCCTGTTTCATAACCTTGCGGATGATATCGGGCAGAGGGTGCCGGATGATAGAAACGAAGGTAATTCCCCCAGCCGAAAGCCAGCGTGACAAGGCCGCCATAGCTGAACCGCTGATCCTTGTAGGCGATTTCCCCGTCGGGATCAGGATAGACAGGATTGTGATAGTCGTTCATCCGGTCAGACCCGACATGGTTCCAGAAATTCATATTACGGGTTGGAATCACATAACTGAAGAGAACCGCCCCCTCTGTATCTTCGGCAATAAGATAGAACGGGCCGTCATGCGACATTGGGATTTCGACAGTCTCCTTGAAGGATTTTTCGTCCGGATAAAATGTCCGGATCGCCTTGTCCCCTGACATCAGGTCTATTCTCTTGAAAGGGTTCTCTGACTCCATTTCTATTTGCAGCCTTATGATGTCTCCTGTTTGCCATAGCAGGTATGTCTCCCATGTGTCGCTGACCAGAGGCGTGGCCTCGAATTTTATGAGGACAGGGCCGCTACTGACATATCCGGGGATGAAACTAGGCACTGGAGTGCGCCGCAATTGATCCAGGCTTTTCGCCATCATGTAAAAACAGAATCCGCTCCTGCTGGACTGTTTCAACTGTTCAATATTCCATATCTGGGATGAAACGAAAGGCATTAAGGTCATTCCTGCTGACGGTTGAAGATCCCGCCACATGTCCAACGCCATTGAAACAGGCTGGCCATTCTGGACGGTGATCACTTCAAGGGCGTTCATTCCCCCGGTCTCCCACGGGCGGCTGGGGTTGTCTTTTGGCCTGGCAAAACCGTATATCCCGTTCCCCTTCGCGGTCTGCAACATGACATGGATGAAATCCAGGTCCCGTTTCATCGGGGGCCATGTGTCAATGTTTACGGCATAACCAAGATTGCCTGTCGCATCTTTCCATTCCACACCGGGAATGACGACAAGTGATTTATCGCTGGCTTCCTCGCATTCTTGCACCAGGCTGCACCATTGCCGCTCTGTTTCAATCAGGTCGGTGATGACGATGAAGTCAAGTTTCAGTTTCCGCGCTTCAGTGGCGTACCGGGCGACTGAATTGATGCCGCCGCTGAATTTTGTGTGGAGCCCGAAAACGCCCCGGAAGGATTTCAGATTGTTGAACTTCGTCTCGGCCTTGATGATGATTCCGCCTTTTTGGGAAAGCGGAGGAAATCCCTTTTCACCGGGAATTCCCTTTTTCCGGGAAGCATGTCTGTGGGATGTCGACGGTTCGGAAAGCCAGGAAAGAGTATTGAGCAAAACCTTGCAGGTGTCGCCGTTTTTTAAGAGCCAGCCATTGTCGTAAAACAAGTGATGCCCGTCGTTGAATGTGTGGCTTGAATGATCGGCTAAAACGGCGATGCGCCCTTTTTTCCAATTTCGGACTGCAAGCAGGGATGCTGACTTGTCATGCTTGGCGAATCCGGCGCTGTCTTCGGCGCTAACCAGGATGTCCCAGCTTTTATCAGTCTCCAATACCTTGACCATATGGCTGAACCACATCGACTTGGCCGACTTCGTGATCGGGTGGGCGGTATTGATTTGACTCGTCCTGAAGGCATAGTAGTTATTCGGATCTTGCAGCTTGAACGGATGCTTGTTTCGAGAGTTATTCTCTTCAAAGCTCCTCATCCCTACGGATGCACCCATCGGTTTCAAAAGCTGATTGAGGATTGGTTCGAAATCATCGGTATAACGGCCTTCGGTGACAAAGGTGAAGAATCCTCCGCCTTTCGCGATGAAATCCGTTATTTGCGCAAGATGTCCGCTTAGCCTGGTATTGTCTGCCATGGTGTCGGCCATTGATTCAGCGCTGGACTCGTATATGTTGACAAGGACGTCCGCATTCTGCAGGAGTTCCGCGCTCAGATCGGAATACCAGCATTCTCCAACTTCCCAACCTTCATTTTCGAGATGGCTCTTAACCTTTGGATCAACGAGATATTTCATTCCGGCATCATCAAATGCGACGAACAGTACAGATTTTGATTTCTCAGTTTTGTGCATATGGTATTTTTCTGTTGTTTCCTTATAAGGACTGTGAAACTACTTTAATACTTCAATCTTTTTCTTTTCGCCCGGTTTCATGTCAATGAATATCCAGAGCTCGGTTCTGTCTCCATTTGCGACTTCGATGAAAGGAGCATCTGTTCCGTCAACGCTTATTTTATATTTGCCGGGAATCATGGTTATCTTGAAAGGCAGCTGTTTCAGCGGCTTTTCTGGTCCATTTGAAATCTCGATGACTTTCCTGTCTGTTTTGTCTTCGTTCATCAAGACCTTGAAACTCTCGGGAATGGAATCGTCATAAATGATTTTCCCGTCGCGAACCACGAAGTATCTGAAGCCGAAATACTTTGCTTCCCTGATGAGGAATGCGCTGGCGGTCGAAGTCTGTTCAAACACCGTGAAGAGGGGATCCTCATAATATGCGCATATGTCGGCGTTGATGGCATCTTTGTCTGGGTTGGCGTTTATCTCCTTCAGCTTGCTGTCTCCTTGCTTCAGGGGATTTCTCTTCGCATATATCCAGTTGTGGTGGTTGTGCCCTTCAAGGACAAGTCTGACATTGTTTTTGAAGATGATGTCTTCCAGCGCCTTTTTATTTTCATCATGCAGGAATTGGCCGCCCTCGTATAAGGACTCATGGAAGAATAGTACTATGGATTTTCCTTTTGAGGTCGCATCGGCAAGATCCTTTTCAAGCCATTCCCTCTGTCCGGGCAGATGAAAAGAACCAAGGTGATCTTTCCCGTATATGCCTACGGTATTTGCGTCCATGCCGGCGAAATGGAAGTTTGCAACATCAAATGAAAAGAAGGGCGGATACCCCAGATATTTGGTGAAGTACCAACGGCACTGGGCACCGGAATCCGTCTTATCGAAATCGTGGTTACCTCCAATATTGTAAACCGGTGATTTTATAAGTGATGAGAGGCGTCTGTAGGAGTCGCACATGTATTTTATCCTGGCGTCGTCATAACCGCTTGAAATTCCGCGAAGATCGCCGGTGCCGATGGCGAAAAGCGGATCCAGACCGTTGATTGCCGAAATGACATTCATGAAGAGCTTGTTCTGCGGATTATCGTCGGAATTCGAGTATATGTGCGTATCCGAGAACACGGCAAAGGCGAAGAACTTGCTCGCACCTTGATTAACCGACAGGAATTTAGGTTTCAAAATCGTGTTTGGAAAATTTTTCCTTTTATCGATTTCAATTTTCAGCGCGTATATCCCTGTTTTTTCCGGAGCTTTGACTTTCAGCTTCCATAAAAGGCTTGCTGCGTCTAGTTCACTTGATTCAATATCCAGTTTGATGTTGTCCGCATAAACATTCCATCCAGAAATATCCTTTATCGGCACCGACTTGTAGTCGCAGGCGGCGACTGTGAGATTCAAGCTTGCGGAAGGTGTCAGCAGCTGGGGAACTTCCGGCTCCATGAGCTTGAACGTATCTCCTGCCAGATATACATCGTCGAAATACGCCTGCTTGTTGCTGTCCCCGCATTGCAACATGATTTCAGCCCATATCGGCGAACCTGATGCAGGCGCCGAGAAAGTGTTTTCGAAGGCCTTCCAATCCTTTGAAGCTTCCAGCCTATGCTCGGTTGAGAAGAATTTATCAATGCTTCTTTCGCACTTTCCGTTTTTAGAATCCAAAACCACCGGGAACCCTTGGACCTTTACGCTTGCCTTATCACCTCTGTGCATCCCCCCGATCGCATATGTTTTTCCAGGTTCCAGGATTATACTATATGTCGTTTTCCACCATCCGTAGCTGAGCCCTGTGAGAGATTCAACCTTCAGGCATTTTCCGCCGTTGACTCCCTCTTTTTCAGGCCATGAGCCTTTTGCAGACTCATGGGCGTTTACGAAATTCCAATCCACAGGCGCCAGCTCCGATCCTTCCTCGAACCCATAGTTGGAAAGCATGTTGACCAGTCTTGTGTCAATCTTGTCTGCAGAGGACAACGCATTTGCGCCTGTTGAACAGGTCGCCACCAAGCATACGGCACTTAAACAGATTCGTTTTGTAAATTTCACTTGTTTCCCTTTCAATTTTTTATCTACTGGTTGTACTTCCACCAGGTCTGACTTTTATTATAGTTTGATTCCAGGTCATCGAGTCTTTCCCATGATACGTGACCTTCTGCCCATAGTATCTTTTTCCCTTTCCTGTGCTTCTGCAAGTTTGCCGCCCAGTCCGTCATGCCGAGCCCGGTAGGTGTTTCAGAAGGGTGGTAAAGCGCAACCCTCTGTGCAAAATTGGGTGCGATATTCTCCTGCGTTGAAACGGCGTTGTCTCCGACCAGGATTGTATCAGAAGGCTTGGTTATCGCCGCTAGCTTCCTTGCCCCGAGTTCGTTCATGTTTGCGGGTACGGCCCTGAAATTCATCCCATACCCTATATACGACCCCATGCCGCTTCCATATCCGGTATTTCCCCATCTTATGCTCGGACAGAACATTGTCTTTGGGATATCGCTCCAGATGGGGGATAGATTAGGGGCCAGATACGGATTAAGCAGTGAATACCATCGGCTGTCGGAGTTTTGATACGTCTGCTGCCACATGAGCCAGTCATTGTTGTCGGTCGTATACATGAATAGCGCAGTGCCCAGATGTTTCAGGTTGTTGCCGCATGAAACCTCGCCTGCGATTTTCTTGACATTTGAAAGTGCGGGCAGCAGCATCGCTGCGAGAATCGCAATTATGGCGCAGACCACCAGGAGTTCGATCAATGTGAATCCGGGAAAGCGTTTCATCCTTCGGATAAGCTTGAAGCATTGGGGATCGGCCTGTCTGGATAGCTGAAATATTTTTTCTATATGGTTCATTTTACCATCCCTATCCCGTCGAGTTTGATTTTGCCTTTGCCGATCTTGTTTTTGACTATGATGAACCGCAGTTCCTTCGCGTAGTTCACTTCCTTTGGCATCTCAACCGGCCCAATCCTTTTCGAATTATTGAAATTCAGGTCGATTGAGTTCGCAAGGAAAGTCTGACCTTCCTTGTTGCTAACCCATATTTCCAGCTTGTTCCCCGAGTTGTCCCCGGTTACGGATGCTGAAATCTTCTTGTTCTGGCAATCGGCATCAACTGGAATCTTGAATAGGACCTGAGTGCAGTTTTCATCCGGGAAATCATATGTGACTCCAAGGATTATCCCTGCGCCGTCCGGATTGTTTTTCTTTTCAAGATCTATGGATGCCCTTTTCCTGCCGTCCTTGTCGTTCCAGACAAGGGTTGACCAATTGAAGCTCTTCTCCAGGCCGTCAGCCTTGTCATCAATGTTCAGCTTATCCGTAAATTCCGGTTTCCGCACCGAGATTTTTGCAGTGGCTGGATTTCCTTCCTGTGAGAAGACCATCTTGATATATTTGACCTTGTCCGGAGACACTTCGACTATCGGGATTGTTAAGTCATTCCAGTTCGGAGACTTGATGTCGATTTTCTTCTGGAAATGCCAGCCGTCATCCCCCTCGAGCCAGAGATCCATCTGACAGCTCTTTTCCGGAGACTGTACGGAAGTTTTCACAGATGCGTAAATCGCGTCTGCTTTCATGGGATACTGCAGATACGCCTCAAGTGAATTTTTGTTTTCAAAAGTGAATTCATAATTTACTGATTGTTCATTCCCTTCCAGGATAGTCGATTTAGCCTGCGGTCTTCCGGAGGCGGGGTCACTTGCAGCGCCTGCAGTCCATTTTGATTCCTCGGAAAATGCCGTTCCTCCGCAGACGAGTGCGAAAACACAGATTGCCAGCAGCTTTATTCTCATTTTTGCCCCTTTCATTTTTTATTCTCATTTATCCGTTTAAGTTTTATCGAATCAATATTCTCTCCACCGGCTGGAATCTCATTCAAATCCTTGTCCGGGATTTTTCCGTTCACTTCAGCAATCTTCCATGGGCCTGAAAATCTGAACGGCCCTTTTCCGTGGCATTTTATAAGGCAGTTTTCAGAGTCGCCTGTGAATTTGTCTATCTGCATGAAGGCCCCTTCGCTTATAGTCAGATCGTCTTTCGCCCAGATCCAGGTGCTTTCACCGGGAGCGAATGAAAGTTCAGATTTGAATTTTGGCAGACCCGACATGCTGTTCACGGAGATACTTGATTTTATTGGCTTGTCGGAAGGATTGTGCGCATGGAACCTAACTCCTCCGGAGTGGAGCCCCCCCCATTCAATTATCAGTTCATGGGAACTGCATTCGAAGAGTGAACCGACAAACATCCGAGTCCCGTTTCTACCCGGAGGAATCACTGTTCGCAGCGTTGTGCCTGCGGGCTCCAGTATTTTTACAGGATTTCCCGCTTCTGTAATACCGCTGGAACAGTTCGGGTTTACGCCTTCAACTATGAGAGGTACAGGATCAAATTTGTCTGACGTATCAAAAACCGCGCTGATGCCGCCAGTGTTTCCGGATGCAAAGCTGAGCGGATAAGATGCATCGCCAAGTTTCCCTGAATTTACTTTTTCAACGACATCCGAGAAATCGGTGTAAAGCTCCCTCAATTTTATTAACTGGCTTTCCGAATCAATTGCGCCTGAATGGAGGACAACTAGATATTTGAATCTTACGCTTTCTCCTTTTTTTATTGTTGGAACTTTGGCGAAAAGGCTGATTCTTTCCCTGCAGTTCCATACTTTGGGGAGATTCTCGAAAACCGCGCGAAGTTCGCAGTTTTCAGATAGCGGGAATATCAGCAGGTTTCCGGCCTCACTTGGCCAGAGCATGACTCCACCACGGGGATCAAGTGGAACTTCAACGGTTCCGCGGTCAGGGATATTTGTAAATTTACCAGTGACATCTGTTCCTTTTTTAGAGGGATCCGTATATGTGTAGTTCCAGATTTGTGGAAGGGTCGGCATCATCCCGATCGAAAGGATTCCGATTGAATTGTCAGCTGCAAGATTCAAATCCTCTTTAGCTGTGATATCGGTTTCCACCAGGACTGCGGTGCCACCCTCCCGTGATGGTCGGAAGCTGGTAATGGTGACCTTTGACGACGCCTTGCTTTCCGGTACATCAAACTTGTATTCGATAATGTTGAAATCGCCTGAGCCCTCTTTTATCCTCAATTCAGAAGTGCCGTGCTTTTCCTCGTTTCCGGAGGAGAAATTGAAAACTGGCGACGGGAGGAATGACTTAACAGCCTGAATTATGCCGACCTCTATGATTCTCGGCACCAGGTCTCTGGCATCTTTCAGGATGCCTAGCTGCCCGGCCGCCTCGCCTGTATGCCAATATGAATGCTGGTAATAGAGCTCCCTCTCTTCACGCTCGAATTTCGAAGGTCTCTCCGTTAGGCTGCAGATGGTGTTCTGGTTGTCAGAGCACATCCCCATCAGGAAATTGCTGTCAATCGCCTGTATCCTGCCGCTTATAAGTTCCTTGCCGTCATCAGTTGTTATGTTTAACCAGAATTCATGGTTCCCGGCGACAAGAACAGATTCCGTTTTTTCAAACTCCTGCGAATCAGGATGCCATTTCCTGACGATGCGGTTCCCTTCATAAAGGGTTATATCCTTCATCTTCGATGGAGAGACTGCCTTGATGTTTAATGACAGCCTTGCATTTCCGTTAAAAAGAAGTCCGCCCCCCCAATCCAGTTCCCTGCAATGGTCAAAGGACATTGTGAAATGCGTCAATTCAGGTCCATTTGTTATCAGCGAAGTGTAATGGAAGAGGGGCATCTCCTCTAAATTAGGAGCTGATATGACTGTATTCCAGCCTTTAGCCGCATTCCTGATTTCATCCGGTGTTTTTATTACACCCGAAACCCTGGGGTAGGGGGCGTAACCTGAAGACAGAACATCAGCATATGTTTTCTTGGAATCATCCGTAATGGACAGCTTCTCGCTCAGTGTAAACACGTCAAAACCCCTCCAGAATCTCTGGAAGAAAGGGGAAATTCCATTTTTTCCGGGAGCGAGAAGATTTGGCTGTGAGGCTTTTCCGCCGCAAAGTTCCCCGCCTTGGAATTTTCGGAAAAGATCGTAGGGGTTTGTCGTTTTGCCTTCCGGCAGTTTTTCGATATTGTTGAAGACATAAGCGTTGATGCTCCCGTAGGATTTCGGATCCTGGTAATCGCGTTTCATGTTTGGATATTTAGAGCTGAATTCTAAGCCGGGAATAGCAGTGAATTTAGGGGTCGTTGATTTTTTGCACTCATCTTTCAGTTTTCCTAATTTCACCTCGTCGAGGCAATCAATCCTGTCTGTGAAAACAAGAAATGAAAGTCCGGCTTCCTGTGCGGCTTTTGACATCTCCGCCACAGTGGATTTGCCTTCGCCGGAGAATTCGGATTTTGCCCCGATCAGTCCCCTGTACTGTTTCATGCTTGATTTCAATTCGTTCGGATTTTCGGACGGGGATTCAAAAATGGAGACAATGTCCTGAGCTTTCCTTATGCCATCGTTCCCGTCCTCGAAAAGCCAAAGCTCGCATATCGAGGAGAATGTGCCCTGTCCTCCCCCGCCACGGGAAAAGGAGAAAGTGGGTGAACCGTTTGCAATTATGTCTTTTGGAATCTCGACCAGTTCGAATTTCGGCCCTTCCTTCTGCGAGAAGAGAGGAACTGTGATTTCACGCTTCAAGGATTTGCCATCCTGTGATGTAAGATTCAGCGTACGCGCACCCTCGGTCTGATAGCCCCACACCATCACGCCAAGATGATATTTTTTCTGAGGGTCCAGGTTGTCAAAACGATATTGTACAGTCTTGATGTCAAACGACCTGCTGTTCGAAGCGGTGGCATGGAATATTTCCGACCATGGCCAGCGGACATACCAGCTGGATCCCGGAACATGAAGATAACCGAATCCTCTTTCCGAAGTATATGGAATGTCGGAAAGCGCTCCGCAGTCAACATAATATTTCACTGAAGAATTGTCAGGTGCCATTTTTTTTATAACGTAATCAAGCCATTCGTTCTTGTCGGGCATTATCGGAACATTCCCGCTTACGGCCTGTGTAACAGGTTTTACAGGCGGAGACGGAAGTTTTTCAAAACTTGGATTTTTTGCTGACGCAAGATTTTTCTCGCCTGAAGAGAGGAACTTGAAGAGATTGCACATGAGTTTCAATCCGTCGCCTTCCTTGAGTACAAAACCGCTGCCGTTCGCCCAATGCATGGCATCCCATATGAAATAGCCTGAAGAAGTGGAAAACACGGCTATTTCCCCTTTACCTAAGCTTCTGACCGCAAGCAGCGGCGGTTCGGTGGGATGTGTGCCAACAACCTTGTTTCCGCCTCTCAGTGCGTTGAACTGATAACTTGCGCAGGTCTTCTCACCACGGATGAGGACATTCCATTCCTCACTGGCCTTCATGGTATACGTCTGAATATAAAGGTCACTGAAATACGTTGGGAGCCAGAGCGTCTCAACGCCTTCAGTAGCGGGATGTTTTGCGATATTCGCGGTCTTGAAAAACTTGTATGACAATATTCTGATCATCTCCTTGTTGTTCTCCGGATCGCTGTCGCGCGGCTGTTCATTTAAAATCTGGATGTCGAATTTTTTCAGCCACTGGTTCAAGGCGTTCATCCAATCTCCAACCCCGTAATAACTCGGTTCGGAAATAAGCAGGAAGCCTCCGCCGTCGCGTATATATTTCTCTAATGCGTCTCCGAGTTTGCTGCCAATTGCTTCAGTGCCCGGATGAAGCTGGGGAATCATTCCCACGACAACCGGATATTTACAGAGGTCGTCGGGATTGATGCTCTGATAGTAGTCAAAATGAAGTTCATATCCCATATCGCGGTAAGCTGCGAGTGCTTTCTGATCTATTCCGTCCAGCCCCTGCACCTGGGTGTCGGAAGATGCGAGGCATAAAACATGCGTCAGTTCTTTTTTCTGGAACAGTCTGTTAGTGCAGCCGCAGAGGGCGGCGGCCAGAATCACTGCCGGGAGCATCAGCATAAGATATCCGCAGATCCCGAAAACTTTATTTCTCCGCATTGCTGCATCCCCCAGTTTGTTTTTTTATTTTTACTTTCTTGATATCATAAGGATTGAACGCCTCATTGATTCCAAATGCCGGATTCTTCCAGATACAGCTTTGCCCGTCGGCCTCGAACAGTATTATTTCCATGTCATCGCCTGTCCTGGAGACTGAGGAGAGAACAAGGTTCGCAGGTATATCCTTAAATTCCACCGATTCTAAATATTTAAGTCTGGATTGGAGGTTGAATTCAATTCCCAGCCTGTGAAGATGGCTGTTTTCCGTATTATGCGACAATGGCACCCATAGGAACGTAAAATTGTTTTTGCCGTTGCTCCAGCAGCTTTCATCCGGCGTTACTGGAAACCATGGAGACCATCTTTTCACAGGACTCCTCATCAATATGCTTTCCAGCCGGCCGTTTCTGAGCGCAGAGCCAGGAGTTCCCCTGTTGAATACTGCGAAGTTCGCAGTTCTCACCCAGTTACAGGCGGGGAAACTGTCTCCGCGCATGGTATCTTGGGCCGACATGCATTCGACCCTCTTGATGCTGCCGAAGGGTATTTCAGCGGTGCATTCGATTGTTTTATCCGAATCCCATTGCAGTGCAATCTCCGTGCTGTTCCCGATCCAGTCTAGCTCCAAGCTTATCATCACTGCAGCTGATTCATTGTGGAACCTGTATTTCTTCCTCCATTTCAATTGGGAGAATCCAGGCCACATTTGTTTAAATGGAGGTGCAGCCGCTTCGGTAGTAATCTCAATGACATCTTTTCCGTGTTTTATGGAAACGATTTCCTCGGGTTCATTATGAGTGTGTACTCGTCCACTGTATTCTTCCGTCCAGAGAGTTCCACTGTCCTCCCTCAGGCTCATCCGGCAAATCTGTCCGAGCTCGTTTCCATTCAATTTTATAGATGTCAATAAATTATTTACGACCGATATTTCGTAGTTGCCGATGTTGATATTATGCGAACTTCGCAGATTGAACGGCTTTAGGCGTCCGTCAAAGTCCGGAAGCTGCCGCTTCCATGGGAGCAGCGTCTCGTGCGCCTCAACTCCTTTCAAGGCCTCATGATAAAGGCGTTTGAGATAACGGGCGTTTTCAGCAATATGGCATCCGCAGATTGCATCGTGGAACTGCATCACAAAAAGATTGCGCCAGGCGCTGCGAGATTCGCAGTTCCCGCCGTTTAGCGCAGAACTCATTTCCGCGCCAATCAATCTATGCTCAAGATGCCTTGGCGCCATCTTGCTTTCAGGACGTGTTGCATAGCAGCCTGTGAACAATCTTGAAAGGTCGATCTCGTTTTCGATAATCGGCGTTTCTTTCCAAGCGGATTCCGTTACCGTCTGGTAGAAGCGTGAGAAAGTCGAAAACACATATGTGCATTCCGAGTTCCGGTTAAGTTCCTTTAGGATATCCGGGATGCCTTGATATATGTCGTGTTCCTCCCCCATCACAACATAAAGGACATTTTCAGAACCGGTCTTTGATGCGGTAAGCAATCGGGAAGATATTTTCAGATGCCGTTCCTCATCCGATGGCAGCCGTTTTTCATCAGGATTGTCGGGATATCCCCAACCCCAGTCTAGATTTGATGAGAGATGGGAAATGCATCGGATCAGTGTGCCGTCTTTTCCACGCCACCTGAAATTCCCGCACACATCGTCCTGTCCTGCCCTGGGCATGCGGCTGGCTTTTAAATATTTATAGCCGCACAGTTTCAAGATCCCGGGAAACTGTGCCGAGACTCCGAACGCGTCTTCAAAACACCCTGCCTGAACAGTGTAATTCATTTCAGAGCGCAACCACTCAAGGCCAGTTTCAATGTTCCGGACAATAGCCGCTCCGGAACACATGTTCAGATCCGGTATTGTTTCCATTCCGCCTATAATCTCCAATCTTCCGGAATTCAGAAGTTCTTGAAAGGTGAACGTGTATTCAGGGTTGTTTATAAGGAATTCCCGGACCGGATAGGCCTGGGTGAAAGTGAATGTGGAATCCGGATGTTCGCGTAGGAGCTTTAGAGCCTGGATGTACAGACTTTCTCTTTTCTTGATATACCAATTGACATTTCTGCGCCAGACAATGTCGAAGTGCTGATAGGGAATTACATGTATGGTTTTCATATTCTTGGATCCCAATATTTGTCACACCCTGTACTTTGCCATACAGGGTCATTTGTGTTTTGAAGCTGTAGTGATGATATGCCGCTGTTGTAGGGGTTCCCCCAGCTCACATGGTTGTCCCCGTACAGTATGTTGGCACCATTGTTATGCAGGATCAAAATCCTACCGTCGTCAGCGCCTGTAAATATTTTCAGCCGTTCGTAGTAGCCCCAGTCCCAGTCAAGATCCTGCTCATTTCCGTTTGAAGTCGGAGCCATTGCTATGAAATTCGAAGGATTGCGCACCTGTGACATTTTTTGGCCGGCATCCTGAATTCCGGTAAAGCCCCCGCTTTGAGCGAAGGTCCGCATAGGGTATCCGTCCCCTTTCCTCTCGTCATTGGGACAGTTCATCAATTGAGGGTAATACATTCCCCAGGTGGGATCTTCCTCGATATATTTATTCTTAAGATAAGTGCCGGTTGTGTCAAAAAGCGACAAGATGGATAATTTTGTCCATCCAGAGTCTGCATTGTATGGGAAATAATCGCCGTAATCGCCAATATAGAGATTTAGCGCAGTTCCTATCTGCCTCTGGTTGTTCATGCATAAGGTGCTCTTTGCCATGTCCTTTGCCTTTTTCAGTGCCGGCAGAAGCATTGCCGCCAGAATCGCAATGATTGCTATTACCACTAGGAGTTCGATGAGTGTGAATGCAATACCGAATGCAGAGTGCGGGGCATCGATTTTATTTTTTTTCACTGTAATGCTCCCCTTTTAAGATGCGCAACTACTTGCGCTAATCTTAATTTTATCAGATTCCTGATGAAATGTCAATAGGTGTTGGTGATTTTTATTGGAATTGTTTTTGGAAGGTGGGCCCAGTCCCGTGCCCAGTATGATTTGCCGTCATTAGCTCCAAGCGAAATCCATCCGCAACACAAGTTGCCTTATCCAATATCTGTGTTATCATATCAATTCTCTTTTTTCCATAGTACTAGATTGGATTATTCATGTCGAGTGAATAACCCAATCTGGATGTTCCATTAAGAATCACAGATGAATTCTATCTATTCAGGAGTTGGAAAATGTTTGCAAAACAAGTTTCTCTGCTATTGGGTTTAGCATGCGCTTCAACATTGTCAGCGGCGAATAAAGACTCTAAATGGACATGGCCCGAAGGCGTAGCTGCTGTGAAATATTTAAGCACTGCCGACAATACCGATCAGAACGCAGTCTTCTACAAACCGGAAAATAAAAAGCAGGTTCCGTTGCTTGTAGCTCTTCACACATGGAGCAGCGATTACCTTCAGCCCGAAACAGGTTATGCCAAATGGTGTGTTTCCAAAGGTTGGGCATTCATTCATCCCGACTTCAGAGGCCCGAATGTAAGGCCGGAGGCTACAGGCTCCGAATTGGTCGTGGAAGATATTGTGAGTGCTGTGGAATATGCGAAAAAGAACGCTGATATAGATTTGAACAGGATATATCTGATAGGCGCTTCCGGTGGAGGATATGCAACATTGCTGATGGCTGGCCGACATCCTGAAATATGGGCCGGGGCTTCAGCCTGGGTGCCGATATTTGATTTGGAGGCATGGCATAATGAATGCAAAAAGGTAGGAAGTGGATATTTTAAAGGCATAGAAAGTTCCTGCGGTGGCGCTCCTGGCACAAGTAAAGAAGTGGATGAGCAGTACAAGAAACGTTCAGCCTGCACATACCTCCACAAGGCCTCCTCCGTGCCGCTTGATATAAACGCAGGAATTCAGGATGGACATAAGGGCAGTGTCCCGATAAGCCATTCCCTGAAGGCTTTTAATGTCCTGGCGGACGGAAAAGACAGGATCTCTGACGAGGATATTGATTTCATGGTCAATAAGATCGATGTCCCTGAACATTTGAAAAAGGATTTGTCTGATTCCCTGTACGGGAAAAGGGTGCCTCTTTTCAGAAGAGTCTCAAACAATGCCAGGGTTACTATTTTTCAGGGCGGTCATGAAATAATTCAGGAGGCCGGATTGACTTGGCTCGAACAGCAGAGGAAAAATTCGCCCGCAGTATGGGATTTCGACAGGAAAGATCAGGCCGTCAAGTTCTCGGAGAAAGAGATTCAGTCCGGGAAATAATATAAAACACATAAAAGGAATCATGCAATGAAAAATGATAAAGTTATTGTCGGATTTGGAGAGGTCATGCTGCGTCTTGCGCCTCCTGGGAACATGCGCCTGCTTCAGACCATACCTGGAGAGCTGAAGGCCACTTTCGGGGGAGGGGAGGCAAATGTCTGCGCCTCTCTTGCAATCCTGGGTGAGAGTTCACGTTACGTGACCGCTATTCCGGACAACCATATTTCAGAGTCATTCATGTTTCAAATGCGCGGGCTGGGTGTGGACACTTCCAGAATTCTTCTGAAAAAATCCGGCAGGTTTGGTGTCTATTATGTTGAAGCCGGTGCAAACCAGAGACCTTCAAATGTCCTCTATGACCGTGAATATTCCTCGATCTCGCAGACCGCTCCGCAGGAGTATGATTGGGATGGCATCCTGGATAATGCGAAGTGGCTGCATCTCTCCGGAATCACTCCGGCGCTGAGCGAAAAGGCGTTTCAGAGTACTCTGGCGATTGCGAAAAAAGCAAAAGAAAAAAACATCATGGTCTCCTGCGATTTGAACTTCAGGAAAAAACTCTGGAAATGGGATTCTTCAAAAACTCCCAATCAGCTGGCGAACGAATGCATGACGCAGATAGTGAAGTATGTCGATGTCATTGTGGGGAATGAAGAGGATGCACTTGATGTCTTCGGGATAAACGCCGGACACTCGGCTGTCGACAAGGGGCTCGTCGATGTCAAATCATACACGGAAGTCGCGGGCAAGATGGCCGAAAAATTCCCGCACGCGAAATATGTCGCCATCACTTTGCGCGAGAGCGTGTCGGCAAGCCACAACAACTGGGGCGCGATGCTTTATGTGACCGCCACCAAGCGTGCTTTTTTTGCGCCTCTCGACTCGGATTCGGCATATGCCCCGTATCAGATTACGGACATTGTTGACAGGGTAGGCGGCGGGGATTCATTTTCAGCTGGACTTATTTTCGCACTGAACAACGCCGATCTGAAGGAGCCAGAAAAAGCGATTGCGTTCGCTACTGCCGCAAGCTGTCTGAAACATTCGATATATGGTGATTATAATTATGTCCAGCTTAAAGAGGTCATGACCTTGATGCAGGGCAACGCGTCCGGGAGGGTTGTCCGATGAGTGCAAAAAAAGCAGAACTTACGATGGGTAAATTCAATGAGATGCTCTGTCAATGCCCTGTAGTGGCAATACTGAGGGGGGTACTTCCGGCTGATGTCCTGAGGGTATGTGAAATTCTGACTGCCAGCGGAATAAGGCTGATTGAAGTTCCGTTGAATTCCCCGGATGCGCTTGAAAGCATAAGGATAGCATCAGAGGGTATCGGTTCAAAGGCGTTGATTGGTGCTGGGACTGTTTTGACAAAAGACGATGTCTCAGATGTAGCCTCTGCGGGCGGAACATTCATTATTTCACCAAACACAAATCCGAAAGTGATCAGGAAGACCAAGAAGCTCGGCTTGATTTCAATGCCGGGCTTTCTGACGCCCACCGAGGCGTTTTCCGCAATAGAGGAGGGGGCTGACTTCCTGAAATGTTTCCCTGCCGGCAGCATGGGTGTGAATTATCTGAAAGACCTGAAGGCGGTAATCAAACATCCGATTGTTTCAGTCGGAGGAATCAGCAATTCAAATATCAATGATTTCCTCTCTGTTTCCGTCGCAGTGGGAATCGGGTCATCACTTTTCAAACCAGGAAAGTCAGATGACGCCATACGCAAGGATGCAATCCTGCTGATGGATGAAATAAAGAAAGTGAAGAGAGCTTAGGTATCGCCAAGACTGACGTTGTGCTCTACGTAAAAATCTTCCCACAGCGTACAAGGGATGCCGCAGATGCACGGATATCATCAATATAGGGCAGGTCTTTTTTGTCGGTGGGATATCTGTCTGAGAAGTTGGCTGATTTTAAGTTTGGTGAGAATTAAATTTTGGATATTATCTTGACCGAATTGCGGGGGACAAGTGTACCTTTGATGTTAAGACGTAGGGGCGTAACGGGGGCATTGCTAGTTTGTCCGATGCGTTCGAGTATGAGTTTTGCCGCTTGGGAGCCTATCTCGAATGGGTGTTGGTTTATGCTGGTTAGAGGAGGATTGAGAAATTCGGAGAATTCAAGATTCCCTGCGCCGACTATGGAAATGTCGTCAGGGATTTTCCGTCCTTCCTTCTTTATGAGCCGGTACAAATCCCGTGCTATTAAATCGTTCCCGCAGAAAACCGCACAGGGCTGAGGGCATTTCAGTATGGGGAGCACTGTCTCCTCCATTTTGTGTGAAACCTTGACTTGCCTGTCCCGGATACCTTCTACCTTCTGCGCGTACTCCAGTTTATCGTATTTGACTCCATTGACGTTTCGAATAGCGTCCTCAAATCCCCTGACTCTTTCAACGAAAGGATGCCCTTCCTTTTCGCCAGCTGGGATAAGCGAGAACATATGTCGGTGCCCAGACTCAAAAAGCATTTTCCCAGCCTGTTTTCCACAGTCGAAGTTGTCGGTGCCGACAAAGTCGGTATCCACTCCACTCAAAGGGATATCAAGTACGACAAGGGGGATTCCTCGCTCCCGCACTTCCCTGAAATAAGGTTCGGTGGCGTTTTCATTTGTGGGAAACAGGATGATGCCATCCACCCTGTGCTCGATAAGGCGATGGAGCATTACGGTCTCATTTTCTCCTCCATCAGAGTGAATACTGGCATCGTTCCATTCCAGCATCATCCCATAATTATTTGCCGCCAGTTCATGATGGATTCCATGGATGAATTCGGAGAAGAGAGAGCCCAGCACGGGAACGATTACACCGATGCTTCGGGTGCGGCCACCGCGCATGCTCTGCAGCAGCTTGTTCGGCAGATATTTGTGTTTCTTTGCCACTGCAAAAACCATTTTAACAGTTTTCTGATTGAAATTCTTTTTCCCGTTTAGTATCCGCGAAACAGTGGCCACTGTCAATCCGCACTCTTCGGCGATCTGCTTGAGAGAAGGCCGCCAATCCTTGCTCCCGTTAGGTTTTATGTTTTTTCTGATTGTCATAGGAGAATAATGCCTTAATTCTTTACCACCAGTCTTCGCAAAAGCGCTACGCCCTGGCAGGCTAATTGACACTAACAGGAGACACTAACGAAAATTTGCTGCAAATTTGATTTTACCAAGTAAAATAAAATTCACAGCAAGGCCTGTTTATAAAATTATTTCAGTGAAATCAGTGGCCATTCCATTAAATTCTTTCAATGTAATTGATTACACTGACAATAGCTGAAAATGGCTCGGATGTCAAGTAGAAGAAGGAAAATGGGTGGCGGGCTGGAAAATGTTCTTTGTCTGCCACGCTTGATTTATGCTTCGTTTCTGGCTATCTTTCCTTCAATATAAAAATAAACAAGATTAGGCGTTAAGCCAAAGAGACATTGATATGAGTGTACTTTTAAAGACCGATAAAGCTTATTATGCATGGTTGAAAGAACTTAAGAGCAAAATCCGCAACGTTCAAATTAAAGCTGCGGTAATAGTAAACTCTGAAATGCTCAATTTTTATTGGGAACTTGGTGCAGATATTGTCGAAAAGCAAGCTACTGCAAAATGGGGTGATGGATTTCTTGCACAGCTAAGTAAAGATCTTATTGAAGAATTCCCGAATATTATGGGGTTTTCCGAACGAAACCTCCAATGCATCCGACAATGGCATCTCTTTTTCTCGTCCGTGGACGCAAATGGGCAACAGCCTGTTGGCCAAATTGCGCAGCAGCTTGTTGCGCAAATACCCTGGGGGCATAATCTCGTCATAATCAGCAAAGTCAAAAAAACTGAAGAAGCTCTTTTTTATGTCCGCAAGACCATTCAGAACAACTGGTCCCGTTCGGTACTGACTCATCACATTGAAAGCGGGTTGTATGCAAGAGAAGGAAAGGCTATTACCAATTTTAGAAACACTCTCCCTGAACCGCAGTCCGATTTGGCACGGCAGACCCTAAAAGATCCCTACACATTTGATTTCCTGACATTGCGGGAAAAACATGATGAGAGAGAATTGGAAGATGCACTCTTAAATCATGTTACCAGGTTTTTGCTGGAACTTGGTTCCGGCTTTTCTTATCTCGGTCGCCAGTACCGCCTTGAAGTGAACGGCGACGAATTTTTCATTGACTTGTTATTTTACCATGTCTTCTTGCATTGTTATGTCGTAGTTGAACTGAAGACCGTAAAATTCAAACCTGAATTCGCAGGCAAACTCAATTTTTATGTCTCCGCTGTTGACGGCATCCTAAAAAAAGAACAGGATAATCCCACTATCGGCATCTTAATCTGCAAGTCAAAAAACAATACAGTCGTTGAATATGCACTGAAAGACATACACAAGCCTATTGGCGTAAGCGAATACACCATCACCAGAAATCTGCCTGAGGAATTCAAATCATCTTTGCCGAGCATAGAAGAGATCGAAGCGGAACTGAAAGACGTGGATGAGTAAAAAGCTACAAGCATTCTTGCTCCGTCACCGCTAAAACACCCGCAGTCCGGTAAATTGGTCAATTATTCAACTATTTTCAAATTTATGTTGACAAAGCGGATTTTATTTGATATAATTAATGTAATTAATTACATAAGGAGGAGAAAATGATAGCAAAACCGTCAGTATTCAGTTATCAGTCTGCCCTTCGAAGCCTTGGCGCAGTAGGGTTCGTTGGTCTTATTTCCGATTTCCGATTGCCAAGTTCCGATTTAAAACCTAAAATCGGCAATCTTAAATCTGCAATCCGCCGTCGCTGGGAAGTTATGGCGGACACAGTCGGCAATGCTTTCACTCTCGTCGAATTATTGGTGGTTATATCGATCATCGCAATTTTGGCGGCACTTCTCCTGCCGGCACTGTCTAAGTCTAAGGAGGTTGCCAAGGCCAATGTCTGCATGAACAATATCAAACAGGTTCTGCTCGCTTCCGGAATGTACTGTTCGGACTATAAAGAATACGTCGAATGCACGGATCAAGGTCCGGGAACCAGTCTGCTGACCCAAATAACCTGGGACAGCTTGCTCAAAGAATACCTTAATAATACCTCCAAGGTTGTTTCTAACAGTTTTAATGAAAAAAGCCTGCTCTGCCCATGCGATCTGCCGGAGACTTCTGTAAATACAGCTTCAAAAGGACTGCAAGTGCGCTCGTATGCCGCAACCGCCTGGGTTGGGGGCATCGGAGATTGGACCTATAAAAGCAATCCAAATTGGGCTGCTGGTGCCTCACGCTATTCAATCAGAATCACCAAGGCAACCAATCCGTCTAACACCATCCAGTATACGGAGCGTTGGATAAAAAATACCGACCGGGTGGTGGGATGGGCGCAGTATCATGTCACCTATGTCCTCACAACCGACGTCACTCGATATGATGCTCAGCACTTGCATATCAAAACCGGGAACAACGGTTTCATGGATGGGCATTGC
>CAZION010000086.1:0-27516 GCA_964540865.1 uncultured Victivallis sp. | reverse complement strand
TCACCACTTCCGGATAGCAACCGAAAACCATTGATTTTAGTAAAGTCACCCGAAATTGAGGCGCAAAAGCTTCTTCGATGATCGGCATCGAGTATTCGGGACGAAACCAGCTTTCCGCCTCCAGAGATTCCCTGAGAGTCAATGGAGGCAAATGAATTTTCCGGTTACGTCCAGTCAGACTTTCTGCGGTCTGCGACAGCAGATTTAAACTTGAGGAGCCGAGAAGGACAATCTTGACAGGCAAATTGGAATCATACCAGCCCTTGACTATACGGGCGGTTTCCGGTTCCCGTTGCGCTTCATCAATTACCAGATACTCAGGAGAACCGAGGCTTTTCAATCCGTCCATGGGAGGCAGTACGGAAGCCGCCTTAAAACGTGCGATATCGAACGGCACATCAAAGTTAAGCAGAAGTATGTTTTTGGACTTTAACGCCTCGTTAACCAGAGTTGTTTTCCCGACCTGCCGCGCACCAACGACAATGGCTGTTTTTCCGCTGTCTATGATTTTTAGAAAAGTCTGCATTGCAGTTCTTGCTACAATCATGGAAATCCCTTGTTTAATTTAGTGTTGCTTTTAACTTATATGCATATTTTGTAAAGTCAAGATAGCAATATATAGGTAAATTTTGTCGGTCGGCAAAATTTAAGATCCCCTTTTCCTCCCCCGTCCGCTGAACTCGCGCGGGCTCTTGCCAAAATGCTTCTTGAAGAGTTTTGAAAAATGGAATATGTCGTCATAACCTGCCAGGGCCGCTACTTCACCGATCCTCCTGTTGCTGTCACGGAGTAGATAGGCTGCACGGTGCATCCTTGCCCTGATAAGATAATCAATTGGCGAGGAATGAAAATATCTCCTGAAAAGCGCTGAGAAATGAGGTGCCGAGTAGCCGGCTCTTTCAGCAAGTTCCCCGAGGGTAAAACTTGTCTCGCATCCTGATTCGATAAGGTTTCTGACCTTGAGGAGCTGTTCGGGGATTATCTCCAGGACGGTCTTCTTCCTTTTTTCCCTGGCAATGGCGCAGATGAGCGCGGTCATGAGCGCGGAAGTTACGCCCTCGTCCGCCGACGAACTCCCCGATATCTCATCGTAGATGATCGTCATATACCTTTCCATTGGAGCGGATGAAATCTGGACACGTTCGTCTTGCTGCAGCGAATTCTTCACCAGGAGCGATTCCAGAAGCGCTCCATCGCAGTGGATCCAGGTGTGCCTGTAACCGTGTTTGCTGGTGCCATAGTGCTGGAGCTGGCCCGGCCGCCAGATCATGAGGGTGCCTTCCGGACATTCAGCAACAGGCCCCCCCGAAGATATCTCCACTGGCTCGTAGAAATACATGATGAGGTGGTCTCCAGTTCCAACCGGCCTGTGCACAATGCATGGAGGCATCCTTTCCTGTATCCCTATCCCTCTGATCGTAAGTTTCCCGCCGAAGGAAACCGGAGCAGCGAAAAAATGTTTGAAACCTTTCATAATCATAAGATACTACAAATATATAATAAGAAAATCCATGTGCTTTTTTATTTGCCAGATATAAATTCTATTGAAGCAATAAAATTTTTCCCATTCATAATAAGATAACGCAAATAAACAGGAGATAGCGATCATGTTTAACGGACTTGGACTTAATCTCGGAAACCTTTCGATCCTCTCAAATGCTGAAACCCGTTCGATCTCAGCAGAAAACCCAACCGGTGGCAAGGGCCAGGGCGGGCGCCATGTCGATCCAAACCATGTCGGTTCGCGGGACCTAGGCACCGGCTGGAAAGTCCGCCCGTGCACGCAGATCAAGCCCGGCGAAACCCTGATACTCGCCGATGTAGACGGACCTGGCGCAATCCAGCAGATCTGGATGACTCCCACCGGCAACTACCGCTTCACGGTCCTCCGTTTCTACTGGGACGGAGAAAAGACCCCCTCCATCGAGGTGCCTATCGGCGATTTCTTCGCCAGCGCATATACCAGCTACAACGCCTTCGCACCGATCAACTCGCAGCCTATCTGCGTCAATCCCGGAAATGCGTTCAACTGCTACTGGGAGATGCCATTCAGGAAACACTGCAAGATCACCATGGAAAACATCGGATTTGACCCTATGACAATATTCTACCAGATCAACTACACTCTGACGAAAGTTCCAAAGGATGCCGCATATCTCCATGCCCAGTTCCGCAGATCCAACCCACTTCCCTACAAGGAAGTCTATACAATCCTCGACGGAGTAAAAGGACATGGACACTATGTCGGCACCTACATGGCATGGCAGATGAACAACAACGGCTGGTGGGGCGAAGGCGAGATCAAGTTCTACATGGACGGAGATCTTCCCGGCGGAGTGGTCGGAAGGAACGTTAAGGAGCACGGAGGCGAGTGCTATCCGACAATCTGCGGCACCGGTACCGAGGACTACTTCTGCGGATCTTACAACTTCGAGAACAATGCGACGAAGCAGTACCAGGAATTCACGACCGCATACGCTGGCGTACCGCATGTCGTGCGTCCAGACGGCACATACCAGGCGAACACCCGGTTCAGCCTGTACCGCTGGCACATCATGGATCCTGTACGTTTCAAGAAGGATCTCGGTGTCACAATCCAGTCCCTCGGCTGGCGCGCCGGCGGTCGTTATCTGCCTAACCAGGATGACATGGCATCTACCGCCTTCTGGTACCAGGCGGAGCCGCACGCCGCATTCCCGAAACTTCCAGGCAGGGATTATCTGGAAGTGATATAGGAGAAGTCGCCGGTCGTCAGTCGTTAGTCGCTGGGAGTACAGTGGAAGGGCTTTAGAGAATTAGAGAAGTAGTTCGAAAGTTCGGAAATGCGAAAGTTAGGAAGTTGATGGAACTTAAAAAAAAACAATCAAGAAATATAACGGAGAAATAAAATGGCGATTCATGAGATTACTCGGATTAATAATAGGAAGACTGGCCGTTTTTCATCATGGGATAAAAGCGGACGCAATGCAGATTCGTGGACGATTGCACCCGGGGAGACCAGAGTTCTGGCTGACATCAAAGGGCCGGGACAGATCACGCATATCTGGATGACGCAAGGCAATCACTATCGGGAATGCCTGATACGAATCACATGGGATGACGCTAAATTTCCCAGTGTGCTGTGTCCGTTAGGTGATTTTTTCGGCCTTGGACACGGCATGGTCAATTCATATCAGTCGCTATTCTTCACCGCTTCGACGGGCTCCCCCAACCAGTTCAATAAAGGGTGTGCATTGAATTGCTACTTGCCCATGCCTTTTAAAAAACGGGCGTTGATTGAACTTGTCAATGAGAGTAATGAAGAGCATGGTCAATATTTCTATATAGACTATGAGACGATGGATGAATTACCGGAAGATATCGGCTATTTCCATGCGGAATTCCGTAGAACCAACCCGTTCGGAGGATGGGGGCACGAGATCAGAGTCAATACGCCGGAAGCGGACATCATCAACAAAGAAAGACTTGCATGGGACAACAACTACGTGATACTCGACACCAAGGGGCGCGGACATTACATCGGCTGCAATCTAAGTGTCACTAATTTCCAAAGTACATGGTGGGGGGAAGGCGACGACATGATCTGGGTGGATGGATTCAAATGGCCGCCTGATCTGCACGGTACAGGATCCGAAGACTATCTGAATCAGGCCTGGGGAATGCAGGACAATGCATTTCTTCATAATGGCAGCTCCATTTTCGAGGGAAATACAACAATAGTGCCATCGAATTCTCCATGGAATGGAGGAGGAGCTTACCAGACCAGTTACGTATTTCATGTTGAAAATCCAGTCCGGTTCCAGAAGGAAATAAAAGTTACCATTGAACATGGACATGGGAATCATTTGGCAAATGAAATGTCTTCCACGGCCTATTGGTTTGCAGACAAACCGACACGGGCGGCCACTCCGCCTTCCGTGGAAAAACGGATGCCGGTGCTGCGGGACAATCAGGGACGATGGCTATTCGACAAAAAGAACCAGTGTCCCGGCAAACCGATCAAACTGAATGCGGAAATGAAGAAGATGAAAGCCGCATGGGCGAAAAAGCATGGCAAAAAATAAAAGGCGTTAAAAACATGTTTAATCTATAAGTTTTTCATTTAAATAAATTTCTTTTGAATTTATTTAAATGAAAAACTATATATATAGATTATCGTATAAGCATATGAAAATCAAAATTCCTTATCCGCATAGGAGTCAATATGCTTTTTCTTACACCTTCCGAAGCGAAAGAGTGGCAGTCACTCGGGCGCATGATTCTGGCCAATACCCCCAGCCCGTCCTCGATTACGATCAACGGACAATCTGCGCTGCATCCCATCTTCAATTTCTACGCCGGGGCGCTTCTGGCCTCCCACGGACATGTCGTCGCCGGACAGAAATGGTTTACCCAGGGAGCCATGCTCGAAAACCGTGAGGTGATGTCCAATGCCTATATCAGCGCATTCATAGACCGTCGGCACGGCCGGTTCGACCTGCCTGCCGTCGTGTTCTCCGACCCGCGTCCCTATCTCCATTTCGCCAGCACTCCTGCGATAAAAAAAGCTCGGAAAAATTTCTGTCGCCACTGCACTCTGTCTCTTCCAGAATTCAAAAAACTTTTCAGAATCATGGATCTGGGCTGTGGCGACGGAGGTATGCTGGTGCAACTGCTGAACAGCCTGCGCCAGGCCGGCAATGTTCACGACATTGGTGAAATACTGTTGGTGGACTCATCCCAAGCCATGCTGGATCTGGCCGTTAAAACAGTCGGACTTGCGTTTCCCGGCGTCACCATCAATTCACTTAGGAGCCGGATCCAAGACATCCCGGGTTCACTTTCAGGACACTATGATGTGGCACTAAGTTCCCTCGCCTATCATCACATGCCCATGGAGATCAAAGTCGAGACCCTGCGCAAGCTCAAAGACCATTTCGACCACTTCATCATCTTCGAACTTGATGCCAATCACGACACCCCAGAACTGCATACGCCGGAACTGGCCTGCTCGGTATTCCAATGCTACGGGACAATCATCGATTTCATATTCTCCCATGATGCACCCATTGACGTTGTCATAAACAGTGTGGACTGTTTCCTGTTGACGGAAATGATCTCGCTCCTGACCCAACCCAGAGGTGTGCGCAACGACTACCACATGCTCCGACACCAGTGGCATCAGCTATTCTCAGAAGTTCTTGGAGGGGAATCAGTCTGCCTGAAGGATTCAACATGTTTCGAAAATGATTTCATGTATCTGATCTCTATCCACTACGGGAAGTAGCGACACCACAAGGTCTTTAGGGTTCATGAAGGAATTCAATATTTTTTCAGTAACTGGGAAAATATATTCAAAAGGTTATAGATGGGAGAAATGCCCTACTTTTCCAGGCCGAGGAGCAGCCTTAACCCCAAATGCGCCTGAAGGGCGGCGGTATAGGCGACCCTGCTGGAGATTGTGCCGTTCTTTGGATTCATTTCGGTTTTTCCGTCGCCGACAATCCAGGAATTTCCAGGTCCTCTGCGGATTTTTATGCTGCTGCAATCTCCGAGTCCTGCAAGCCCGGAGACCAATACCAGTGGAATGGAAGACCTTTTACCAATGCAGAATGAGGCGAGGAAAGCCTTGCAATCGGCCTTGTCAAAACACTCAAAAATAATTTCTGCATCTGCAGAAATTATGACTTCACAATTAAGAGAAGTGATTTTTTCGGAAATAGTTTTAATCTTCAAATCTGGATTGATCCTGAGGAGATTTTCCATCAAAGCGTCAACCTTCAGCATCCCGACCTGATCCCGGAAATACTGCTGGCGGTTCAGGTTCGACGGCTCCACGCGGTCAAAATCGGCAATGATCAAGTCCGTCACACCAGCCCTCACAAGGGAAACGGCGACATTTGAGCCCAAGCCCCCGGCTCCGGCAATAAAAACGCGCTTCTTCCGAAGCTCTTCAGTTGCGCCGGGCGGATTTGAAGAGAAAAAAGATGCCTCAGCTATATTCATTATAGTCTTCCTATTTAATTTTTCCGCAGTGCGGAAAAATTATTTACTTATCCGCCGCCGACAAATGAAAAGACATCCACATTGTCCCCATCGGACAGAGAGGTCTTGGGATACATTTCCTTTTCTACGAGTTCGCCATTTACTGACACAATCACATTTTCCGGGTTATACTTGAGATTCGCAAGCATTTCCCCCAGATTGGTGGCTGTCAGCTTTTTATCTTTGCCGTTTAAAATTATTTTCATAGTGTGCCTACAGTACGGATAATTAATAAAAAATCAATCGTAATGATTTTCCGGAATCGGAAAATCATTCAAGTTCATGGTATCTGCACAGTTCGTCTATCCAGTCGGCGATTTTTCGCCAGGTATTAGTTGGAAAATCGGGTAGGGTATTTCCGGAAACTATCGAGTTGATAAGTTTTTCCATTACCTCCGCTTTTCTTGAATCGCCAGCCACGCTCAAATCTTCCGGAAGAAAACCGTGTTCATCGAGAAATACGAGTTTAACAAGTTCAGCCCAAGGGATATCTGCGCTGGATTTGCTTAACGCGTCAAATGCGTTTTTCATTGCGAAATAAACTTCCGGGCACGGGATCATGGGATGCGAATTCCGCAGTATGAACGTTCCGATCTCGCAGGCCTTCAGATAATTGTCAGGGAATGATGCTATGCCATCATAGAAATTCAGGAGCTCACTGGAGTAGAGGTTCTGCAGACCGGAATTTTTCATCCTGAATTCAACATGCAGTTCCCGGAAGAGATCCACCTGCGGCATTTTTTTGCCGGAGATTTTCTTCGCCCCCCTGATGACGAAATCAAGACGTCCATGATCCGGGCTCAGTGTTGCGGCAATGATGCTGCTTTCACTGTAAGGAGTTTTTCTCAGAACCAGTACGGGAGTAGAAATCATGTTATGGGCTTTTCATGATATTTGAAATTTCTGCGATGCGGAAATTTTGCCATTGTCAATTTCAATCCTAGAGCCGAATCGGAGGCAGAGGCGGCATTTGATGTGTCCGAAAGGTATGCCTGAAATCACCGGTCCATTTATTTCCCCTGCGAATTTCGCAAAGATTTTCATCCTCTCATTATTGTTTCCGCAGCGTCTGAAGTTTCCAAGGAGCAGGGCTGAAATATCTTTCAAGACTCCGGCGAGCTGGAGGTGTGTGAGATATCGGTCGATCTTGTATGCCGGCTCGCAAATATCCTCAATCAGCAATATTGAGCCTTTGAGATCCGGAGCATATGGAGTTCCAAGCATTGTCGTGAGGACTGTCAGGTTCACCGGGATTATCTTTCCGGCGGCCTTGCCGCCTTTGATTATGTTCAGCTTAAATTTTTCCTGAAGAGGAAAAATTTTTCCTGAAGAGGGAGACAGGGAAGAGGACAGAGACTCCCATACCAATGGATGCCTGAGTGCTCTTGGAAGTTCGGAGGTCATCGGTGAAGATATGGCGATCCCTGCTTTTTTTGCGAACATCGCAAGGTGAAAGGCGGTGATATCGCTGTAGCCTAGAACGGGGAGATTCCTTTTTTTCAGGAGTTGCCAGTCTATTTTCTCAAGGAGCTGGGCTGAACCGTGTCCCCCCCTTGACGATATGATGAGATCTACGGAGTTATCCTTTAGTGCACTGTTGAAATCCGAAATGCGAAGTTCGCAATTGGAAGGGAGTTTTACCCCTTCTTCTTTGGCGAATACATTCGGCATTACGGTTGTTCTGATGCCGAAACCTTTCAAGAGTTTGCAGGTAGAGGTGATGGCTTCTCTTTTTGGTTTCCCTGCGAGAGATACTATGGCTATATGTCTGATGTTTTTGGGGAATGGGTTTTTGATCATAATTTTTCCTGATACTTTTTCCTAGGCAAAGAATTTATGGCGTGACAGAGGAAATATAAACCACTAAACACACTAAGCACACGGAAAATAAATTTGCGGCTGCAAGTTTATAATCTTGAAGAAGTCTTTATAGTTTTCCTTTATTTTAACGAGCCAATTTCAAAATTTGGTATTTTTCAAAACTTTGTGCCTCTGTGCCTTTGCGCCTCTGTAACTATTCTATAAGAGTTGCGGCCCTTGGCCGCCTAATTTAAGGTACAGGAATTTCAAAGTTTCCAATAGATTCCAAGTGTCCGAGTGGCCAAGTTATGTAAGGAGAAAGACACAACTAGGGTTGTGAACAACATGGTCGATATTTGGTGTTTTTCAAAACTTTGTGCCTCTGTGCCTTTGTGCCTCTGTAACTATTCTATAAGAGTTGCGGCCATTGGCCGCCTAATTTACAGGTGGGACGTCCATGGCGAGGCGAAAGCCCAGGCGGAGGCCCCGGTAGTCTGGCGTGCCCCAGTCGCGGTGCGCCGATCTGCAGTATTTTGCATCGCCACCCCAGCTTCCGCCGCGGCCAATCCTGTTCGATCCTGACGACGCACCGGTGGGATCGGTTAGCGCTTCCGACGGGTATTCAGCTTTCAGATCCGCACACCACTCCCACACATTGCCGTGCATGTCGTACAAACCCCATGCGTTCGCCTTTTTCCCACCCACCGGGTGAGTTGTATCCTTGGAGTTGCTTTCATGCCATCCCATAGCATCCAATTTACCGGCATAGTCCTCGGTCGTTCCCGCCCGACAGGAATACTCCCATTCCGCCTCCGTAGGCAGACGGGTCTTCCACCCTTTGGGTATACGCTCCGTTAACTTCGGCAGGAATTTTGCATTTATATCGTTCCACGAAACCTGTTCCACAGGCCGTTTCCCAGCCTCCGCGCCTTCCTTGAACTGGCTTGGATTGTCACCCGTCACCGCCTGCCATTGCTCCTGTGTAACCTCGTACTTGCCCATGTAAAACGGCTTTGTCAGCGTAACCTTATGGGCCGGCTTCTCGTTCTCCGACACATTCTCCGCCCCCATAATGAATGTTCCCGGCTGGATCAGCACCAGCTCCAGCTTAACCCCGTTGCCCAGATCCAGAGTAAGATTCTTCTCCGGTTCTGTTACGGCCTTTTCGATTGTTGCCTCATTTTCGGCGGCCAATGCGGACACCATCGGCATACCAAGCACTGCTGCCATAAAACCAACAGCGATCATTTGCTTCAATGGAAAACCACACGACACCCTTGTCGTGTTCAATACGGCCTCATGGTTCATAACAATTCTCCCTATAATGTTACTATATGGTAATCATCTGATATATGAATCAAGCAATGTCCAGTTTCCGTCGAGCGTGTTCTGTATCCCGCGCCTATTCTGTTCTTTCCAGTTAGATTCGTTCCAGATGAAAGGCTTTCCTTTGATTATGGCGGTTCCGGATTTCATCCAGAATATCTGGCCTGGATTGTCCAGGTCTATCTTCCCCTCGAGATCCTTGGTATAGGAGATCATGGACTCTGAAACAGCCTTTGCGTCTATTGAGCCGTCCGGCAGGCACTTCGGCTGTTTTGTGGTGCCGTATCCCAGATCCCATCTTCCGAATATCGAGAGGGACTCATTTTTGGCGGTGTAGGTGATGAGGTCTTTTGCGCTTTCGATGTTAACCACTTTCCTTATTCCCGCCCTGAACTGGTTGCGGCGCATCGGCCGGTTGTCGACCGAACCGAGATCCTTTCGGATAGCGTATGAGGCCGGCATGTTTATTCCAATGACTGCATCCGGTGTGAGTAGCTGGTTGTCATATTTCAGGGAGAGTCCTTCTGGAGTTTTCCTTGGATGAAACCCGCCTCATACTCGGCCTTCAGGTTGTTCGGATCGACCGAGAGGATGCCCATATTGAAAATGTTACCATCCTGTACGATGTAGCCCTGTGAATCGTCATCGATGCGGTATTGGCTGATGGCTGTCTGCTGTTCCCTCTTTATGGTTTCCCACCATGTCTTGTCGCCGATGAGCTTGCCGTTCCTGGAAAGTGTCCTGTTGACGGTCAGGTAGTAGTTCAGGCTGTCGGACTCTATCAGGAAATGGCATGCCAGGTCGAGATTCAATTTGCCGATGTTGAAAATGTTGCGGCGCATTCCGTCATAGCTTGCGGCCTCAGGGCTGAAATCATTGACATACCATCTGTAGAATTCGCGCGAATGGAAAGAATTGTTCTTTATTTTCCAGGCGCAGTCGCTGGCGGATGTGTATGTGGAATCCCCGGATGAGTTGTCACGGATCGCACTTGTAGTCGTCCCAGGCGAATAAGTATTCCGGGCGTCTGGAGGATCTTCGACCTGGCATGGTTCATTGAGCGTAGGTTCGGGATAGGGAGAGGCTGGCGGCAAGGGGAGTTCGATCCATGTGTCAGCGCCGTGGAATAGGTCGGTGCTTCCCGGGTTCGGCGTCGGCCAAGCCATAGGGAACTGGGCGTTCGAAACGGCCAGCCTTATCTTGTGTCCGGACTTGAATGTCCATGTTGTGAAATGGATTGTCCCGTTAATCACGGTTTCCGTGTCTGCGGCAAGGGGTTTCGGATTCAGGCGGCTTTCCCGGAAGAGCGGATTTATGAGGCCCCCGCTCACAAGCGATACGCTGTTGTCCGGCCAGACATCCTCCAGCCTGACGGTCCAGTTGTAGCCCGGCGCATCCGCGGAAATCCGCAGGCTTACCTTTGGCATCCCGATGACAACGATGTCTTCCGAGCCGACATTGAAATCATATACCAGGTTGTATTTGTCGTCACCGGACATGTCTCCGGTCTGTTCCCCCCACCAGCCGCCTCCGGCCATTCCAGCCCCTGCGGCATAGATCAGGTTGTGACTCGTTCCGGGTGCGGGTGGGAAGGATGTCAGGGCGTGCAAGTTGTTGGGATAGTATTTTGCGGTGCCTGCTCCTGGAATGGGCCATGTGTCATAGGTCTGCCATTTGCCGCTTGTCTCCGAAGGGGTGGTGGCAGGATTGTCTCCTGATCTCAAATAGACCATGAGTCTGGGCTCATCGAGAATTCCGGTGTCATTGCCCTTGAGCCAGTAGTCCCACCAGAGGAGGGCCCTGCCATACCAGTCATAATTGGGGCCGGGTTTTCCGTAGTCGGGATATGCATGGTTCCATGGGCCTATGTCGCCTTTCACGAAGGCGGTCGAGTTCTCAAATATTTTGGGGACGAAGTCGCGATAGCCGTCCAGAAGTCCACCGACAAGGAATGCCGGGACAGTGAGGGGAGGTTTGAAATCGACGGATTCCTGCCTCCAGAAATCGCTGTCCCTCTGTTCCTTGAAGTAGCGGAATATCCATGGGGTCTGGTTGAATCGGTCGGTGATAAAGTTTCCCGAAGTACTGTATGCCGGACTGGCAGGGAGGGCGTTGTCGGTGTCGATCTGCTGGCAGTAGAGATCGAAGTGCATGACGCCGTCGATATAGTGTATGGCGTTGAAGAAGAGATCCCCCGAGCCGTGCGCGCCGATAATCGCCTTCAGCGCAGGCGGCTTCCTAGATGCCACCATCCGTGCGTTGAAAGCACTCCAGGAAATACCGGACATGCCGACATTCCCGTTGGACCAGGGCATTTTGGAAAGCATGCCGACAGCTGCGACGAGATCTTCTATTTCGTCCTCCGAATATTCCCGCCATGGGACTGGGCCGGTGCTGCCTCCGGTACCCCTGACATCGATTCTCACGAAGACATAGCCGCGTCTGGCGAAATATGATCCTTCCTCATAGTCTCCTATATAGAAGAAGTCATCTTTGCGGTAGGGTACCTCCTCGATGATGACCGGGAATTTCTCATGCACTTTGCTGATCGGCATGTAATATGTGACGGCAAGCTTCACCCCGTTCGCCATCCTGAGGTAGCTGTTTATGGTCTTGAATTCATAGACTGGCTTGGACGGTTCGGAAAATTTCCCCCCATTAACCTCCGGCGCTGCATCGGCCCGGGCTGAGGAGAGCAGGGGAAGGGTTGCCGTGATGAGCATGATTATGGAATGCGTGAGCATCCGCACGATTCTGAATACTTTTTTCATTTAGTAATTGCCTCCTGAGGTTGTACCTCTAATCTAATATGGACAACCGCATAGGCAAGTTTTTTCTGAAATTATATGTTGACAAGCGTATATTATGGTAATATACTTAAATATGGTAAAACCAAGGGACATGCTCAATGAGTGCACCGGATTCCAGTGGGATGAGGGCAATGACGCCAAGAACTGGGACAAAAACGATGTGACCTGCGGAGAATGCGAACAGGTGTTCTTCAATCGTCCGCTGATAGTCAAGCGTGATTCAGAGCACTCCATCACCGAGCCGCGGTATTTCGCACTCGGGAAAACCGATGCGGATCGTCTGGTGTTTGTGGCATTTACAATACGTGGCACTTCGATCCGCGTGATTTCAGCAAGGAAAATGACAACACGAGAACAGGAGAGGTATTTAGCATGAAAAAGAAAATTCCAAATTTCAAGAACGAAGCAGAAGAAAGGCGTTTCTGGCAGACTCACGATTCGGCTGACTTCATGGACTGGAATGGTGCTGTAACACCCTCTTTTCCAAAGTTGAAACCATCTACGCAGACGATTTCCCTCCGTCTCCCGGAACTGCTCCTGGAGGATTTGAAACGACTTGCCAACAAGCGCGATGTACCGTATCAGTCGCTTTTGAAGACCTTTCTTGCCGACCGAATCGACTCCGAACTTCATCCCGTAAAAGGATGAATTTTCGACGCAAATTTATCTACTTCTCTATTCAAATCCGGGTTGTGGAACGGTGCTGTTCTCAAATTGATAATTTTGAAAAGGCTTTAATCTTCATAATTCATTTCATTCCTTGCCGATGTAACGGGGGAGGAAGATATAGAAAGTTGTGCCCGCTCCCTCTTCGCTTTCAACATAGATCCAGCCGTGGTGATGAGAAATTGCGCCGTATGCCATGGCAAGTCCCATTCCGGTTCCCTTTCCTATTGGTTTTGTTGTGAAGAAAGGGTCATAGATTCGGGACAGTACCTCTTTGTCCATTCCAACTCCGTTATCTTCTATTTTGATGCAGAAGAATGATTCCGGTCGGGCGTTTTCTTTTTCAGGAGGAGGGAAGAATTTGGTTTTGAAGGCAATGGCGTTTTTAGCTTCCAGGACGATTTTTAAGTTTTTCCCTGATTTGGTTTCAACCGCGTCCCTTGCGTTTATAAGCATGTTGAGGAATACCTGTTTGAGCTGGACGGAGTCGCCCTTGACAGTCATCTTAATCTTGTCTATATGAAACTTAAGTTCGATATTTTCGAGTGAAGGCGGGCTGAAGAGCTCGGCGGTATCATTGATGAGTACGGAGAGATCGAGTATTTCCTCGTTATATTTCCCTTTTCTGGCGAATCCCAGGAGCTCCTGGGTAAGTTTGGCCGCCTGGTTGGTTATGTCATTTATCCTGTTGAGATGTTTGATTACCTTGTTGTCATCGATGTCGTGCATTAAGAGGAGTATATCGAGATTTCCCTGGATTGCATGCAGGTAGTTGTTGAAGTCGTGGGCGACGCCGCCTGCGAGCTGACCGACGGATTCGAGACGTTGTGCGTGGGCGAGTTCATCCCCGAGTTCCTGTTTTTCGCGATTGAGGAGGTTCCGTTCGGTGACATCCCTGCCGAAAATAATCAGAACCTGGACATTTTCCACTTCTATCACATTAAGGGCCACGTCGAGTTCTATTTTCTTGCCGGATGAAGAGAGGGCGTGGAGCTGGACGTTGTGCATATGGAGTTCTTCGGGCCTGGTTTTCCGCAAAGTCTCATCCCAGTAGGATTCCATGTTAAATGGATATTCGGTAATATCAGTGAGCATTTCCGGCAGTCTTTTCCCGAGGATGTTTTTCTTGTTTTTATATTCGAAGATGCTGAGGGCTGCATTGTTCACGTCGAGGATCTCCCCTTCGCGGTTGAGCAGGATGATCATGTCGCTTGCGTTTTCTATGACGGTTCTGTAGCGGCCCTCCCATTCCTGGATGTTCCTCTCCAGGGCCAGTGTTTTTCCGTAGCTTCCCAGGAAGGCGAAAACGATGTCGAGCGTGCCGCGGCCCTGTCCCGGCATTTCGTTTTCAACTTTTGAAAGGTATATGGCGGCGATGGCGCTCAGCCAGATTGTGAAGACCGCCTTTGCGATATATGAGGATCTGAGATAAACCCAGAGCTGGGGCTCGCCCCAGAAGCATACGAACGAATAGACGAATGTGTCGACAAGCTGGGTGAGCATCAGCGAACCGAGAACGGAAAAAAACATCCTGCAATTGAGGTTCCTGAGCCTTTGGAAGAAGATGGGGATTAAAAAGAGGTCGATTGACTGCGCCAGTATCGAACTTGCCATGGTGCGCTGGCTGTTCCTGAGGAGGTATTCGAAAGAATCGGCTGAAGGCCCCTGTGAAATTGTGAAACCCACCCATCCGCACTGTATTCCGGTGAGGTGGCTGAGATAGACGTAGAAACCGAGGGTCGCCATCGCCCCGATGATGAGCCGCTGTGTGACAAGGGTTCCTTCCGTTATATAAACGACCATGAGTGCCGCCAGGTATGGCAGGAATAGGACGCTTGGTGCAATGTAGAAATCGATTCCGGGGAAACCCAGGACGACCTTAAGCTCGGTCGCGCTTACAAGCTGTGTGAAGATTAGGAGAAGCCCTATTGCGATGTAGAAGGCGGCGGTTCCTATCACCTTTCTGAGTCCGTGGAGGAGTAGTAGACCCACAAAGATAAAGGTCATTTCCAGAACAGCCAGAATGCAGGTAATCGCCGTTTCCATTGATTACTTCTTCTCCGATGATTTCATTCTTTCCCTTATGACTGTTGCCCGGAATGCGTCCCGCTCGGGCATGTCTAGTTCTTTTCCCGCGTATTTCTGGAGATGTCCGGGTTGAACAATAACGAAAAGCTCATTGACTGTATGTATGTCAACCGAGGAGAACATTCCCATGTCGACACCAAGCCTCAGGGCGGAAAGGGAATTAAGTGTTTCTTCGCTGGTGATGATGTAGGAATGCCTGAGTATGCCGTAGGCCCTTCCTATCTGGTTCATAAGGAACTCCCTCCGGTTCTGGAGGAGTTTCTGGCGTGAATTCTTTTCATGGTTGATAATCTGGCGGATGACCGATTCCAGCCTGTCGATAATTTGCGCTTCGGATTCGCCCAGGGTGCTCTGGTTGGAAATCTGGAAAAGGTTGCCGAGGCTTTCGGTTCCCTCTCCGAAAATACCCCTTACAGCAAGACCGAGCTTGTTGATAGCCTGGATGACAGCGGCAATCTGCTCGCACAGGACCAGTCCGGGAAGGTGAAGCATGACGGATGCCCTCATTCCGGTGCCGACATTTGTCGGGCATGATGTGAGATATCCGATATTTTCATCAAAGGCGAAAGGGAGCTGGGCTGAAAGGGAGTCGTCTATCTTGTCAATTATCTTCCAGACTTCGCCCAGGCGGAGTCCTGAGAGAATCGTCTGCATTCTCAGGTGATCCTCCTCGTTGATCATGATTGAGGAGATTTCATCATCCGTCATGACGAGCGCAAAATTATTTTTCCTCTCGTAGAATTCACGGCTTATCATCCTGCGTTCGAGAAGCACCTGCCTGTCCAGTGGCGTGAGCTTTGTCATGTCAAGCTCGTAGAATTTTTTAAAGCATTTGGATTTTTCGACCGACAGCAGGACAGCGGCCATTGCTGAATCCAAGTTGTCGGGGGATGCGTTTGAAGGGAACGGGATGTCCTTCAGGTTTCTCGCGAGCCGGATCCTTGAACTTATTGCAATATCGTCTTCGGGTCCGCTGTCGGCGAGCCAACTGACTCTTTTTTCGAATAAATTGTCGAATGGGTTGTCTGGCATAATACTTACGACTTGGTTGTTTTTTTTGATTTTTTTGTATTTTTCAGGGAAGCGATCCTGTCCCTGAGTTCGGCTGCTTTTTCAAATTCCTCGCGTAGGATATGCTCTTCGAGTTGTTTCTGCAGTTTCATGATTTCAATTACGTTGCGAGTGTCCTCATCCGCCTCCTTGCTCGGGACGCCGGGGCGTTTGCCGACGTGCATTGTACCTTTGTGCATGTTGCTGAAGGCGAGGGAGAGGATGTCCTTGAATACGTTGTAGCATTCCGCGCATCCGAGCCGCCCCTTTTCGCTGAATTTGGCGGTTGACCAACCGCATTTTTCACAAGTCACAATCGGTGCAGGCGCAGCACTTTGTTCGGCGTTGTTTACCTGATCCTCGATCTGTCCGGGTATGTTTGTCGATATGTTGTAGAGTATGTCTGCAAGGTTCAGGCCGTTCAGGAGGCTGCTGGCTGCGTTTTTCTTTGAGGCGCATTCCTGGCAGATGTGAAGGGACTTCTTCTGTGAGTTGACAATTTCCTGTATATGGATGGTTGCTTCATTTTTATTGCATATTGTGCAAATCACATTATCCCTCCTTCGGATATGCGGATTCGGCGATGACACCGTCCCTCATGTGGATGATGCGGTCGGCCATTGCCGCTACGTCCGGATCATGCGTTACCATAATAATTGTTTCACCTGAAACACTATCATGCAGTTTCTGGAAAATTTCAAGTATCTCCCCTCCGGTCTTTGAATCAAGGTTGCCGGTCGGTTCGTCCGCGAGGACCAGGAGGGGTGAGTTGATGAGCGACCTGGCGATCGCGGCCCTCTGCTGTTCTCCGCCGGAGAGTTCGGCTGGTTTATGGGAAAGGCGGTGGCTGAGTCCGACCTTATGGAGGAGTTCCCGAGCCTCTTTTGTCACGTTTTCGCCGTGGCGGCCCTTCAGCATGGCGGGAAGCTTGACATTTTCGAGTATGGTAAGTTCAGGAAGCATGTGGTATGCCTGAAAAATGAAACCGACTTTGTTGCAGCGGAAGTCTGAAGTTCTTTCCCTGGTCATCGTGGCATAATTGATTCCATCGAAAACAATTTCGCCCTTGTCTGGTTTTTCAAGTGCGCCTATGATATTGAGAAGGGTGGTTTTTCCGCTTCCGGAAGCGCCGAGAAGGGCGATCCATTCGCCTTTTTTCACCGTCAGGTTGACCCCGCGCAGGACCAGCACCTCGGTTTTTTCCACCCGGTAGTTCTTGTGCACCGACTTAACCTGTATGAAATTATCATTCATGATTCAAAGTTCCCAATAAAATTTGAAGGGCCAAAATTTCAACACTCAATATCCAACAAGGAATTTCCAATATCCAGCTGAATTAATTTCCCATGGTTTTCCATACTTCGTCATTGGATATTCCGTGTTCGATATTGGATATTCATTCTCTTATTCGTACCTCAGCGCCTTTACTGGATCCAGCCGTGCCGCCCTCCATGCCGGCAGGAATGCGCCTAGGGTGCATAAAACGACTGAGACTATGCAGACGACCAAAAGGTCTCCGGCAACAATGCGCGCCGGAAGTTCGCTGAAGAAATAATATTTCTTCGGAAAAATCTCATGTCCTGAAACAACGCTCATGAGGTGCATGATCTGGTTCCGCCAGTGGACAACTGCAAGCCCGAAAACGGTTCCGCCCAATGTGCCCATCACCCCGACTATGAACCCTTGAAGCACGAAAGTGCGCATAATCGTGAGGGGGGATGCTCCGAGCGCCTTGATCAGTCCTATCTCCCGGGTTTTCTGCAGAACTACCGTGATAAGGGTGTTTGATATGCTGAATGCAGCCACAAGCACGATGAAAATGAGCAGGAAAAACATCATGTTCTTTTCAACTTCAAGCACTCCCAGGAACTGTTTGTTCATCTGCTGCCAGGAGTATACTTGGAGATTGGGTAGTTCCTGCCTTATGGATTGAAGGGTTTTGTCGAGATGGAAGGGGTCTTTTGTCCTTATATAGATCGCGGTTGCGGAATCCCACGGCATTTCAAAAAGCTCGTTGGCATCGTCAATGTTCATGAAGATTGTGGAACTGTCGAAATCATATTTCCCGAACGTGAAGATTCCAGAGATTTTACACTCGTCGGGCAGGAAAACCTTCGACTTCTCGTCGTTGAACTTGAACCCTTTTCCCTCTTCGTATTTGAACATTTTCGTTATTTTCGCAGGGGAATGAAGGATTATCTTGTCGCCGACCCTCAGATTCAGCTCTTCGGCTATTATATCGCTGACAATGGCTTCCCCTTTCTTGAGGGAGAAATTTCCGGTGAAGACATATTTTGAAACATCGATGCTTGACTGTTCCTCTTCCGGGCGGATGCCAATCACGGTTTTCGGGACAAGGTGCTCGCCCTTCTGAATCAGGGCATGCTTGTAGACAACCGGTGACGCCTTGCAGTCAAGGGCCTGAACCGACTTGATTATCTTGTCGGGATTTGAAACATAGCCGACCCTGTGGTCCATGATCTGGATGTGGGCCATGGTGTCAATCATCTTTTCCTTCATCTCATCGGTAAAACCGGTCATTATGGCGAGAACGACAATTAGCACGCCGACACCGAGGGTGACGCCGATTATTGAAATGCAGGTGATGAAAGACACTGCATTCCTCTTTGGCTTCAGGTATCGCCATGCCAGAAAAAGATCTGTTAAAAAGGTGTTCATTGTTGGATTCCGCCGATAATTAAAAGGACTAAAATACACTCGTAGCGGATCTATGTCCAAAGCAATGCTTTTTTTTTCGTCATGTTTGCGGTGAAGGGCCCTGTTGCAAAATAAACTTTGCCTTTGGAAGAGTAAAAAAAACAGGGGCGATGGTATTTCTGCCATCCGCCCCTGTTTAAAAATGCAGTATGTATGGGGGCTGCATTTTTTTGGGGGAATCCTATGGTTGCGAAATCAGATCGGCAATCGTTTTCCTGGTAAGTGCAAGGAGTTCAGGTATCGCATTTTTCACAGACTCGGAAAGATCGAGTCCGTATTCAATGCGCTCCGGTTCGATGCCGATTATTTTTATCGTCGGCCTTTTTCCGTACCTGAATATGTCCACGGCATCCAGAAGGGTCAGCTCATGGGCCGAACGCCACAGACGTCCTGACTCTTCAATTTCATCCAGGGTGAAGGCGGTCACCGTTCCAGGTTTCTTACCGCTGGTCAATGCATCAATGCATACGATGCTTTCCGCATCCGAGATGAGATTGGTATAGAACATTATTGCAGTACCGACTTCAGAGACGACAGTGCCGGCGGATGGGGATTCGGAAAGCATCCTGGCCGCAACCGCACCGACCCCGTCGTCACTCATCAGGACATTGCCGAGGCCGGCCACCCAAACGCGACATTTGGTGTTGGACTTCATTTTGCCCTCATCACATGCACTGCGCAGTCAAGACATGGATCCATTGAGTGTATCACCCTGAGTACTTCGACTGGTTTATCCGGATCCTCCACTACGGTGCCTATGAGGGCTTTTTCCAGCGGGCCGAGTTGATTGCTGTCATCTCTTGGCGAGCAGTTCCAGCAGGTCGGCGTAATGATCTGGTAGTTGGATATTTTCTTGCCGATCAGTTTCACCCAGTGGCCAAGAGCTCCCCGTGGCGCTTCAGTCAGACCATAGTTTGTTCCCGATGAAGGAATCACAGCCCTCTTGTATACGGCGCCGCCTTCTTTTACACCTGCGATCCAACGTTGCATGGCCTCGGCGATTTTTCTGGTTTCATAGGCTCTTGCAAGCTGACGGTCCATTACTGAAATTCCACGTTGATAGTCGCCTGTCATCCACATTCTTGCCAGCGGCCCCACTTCCATTGGAGATTTTACATAACGTGGAGCTTTCAGCCAGCTGTAGGCAACCCCTTTGGGATATATAGGTTCTGTTTTTCCACCATCGGGCCTCAACTTTGATGTTGAATCCTGGTACCACCCGTATTTGACCTGCTCCGATATGTTTGCTATGTTAAGAGCTGACTTTTTCTTAGCACCATTCAGGATGAAACCGGAGGTGAATAGTTTTGTGGTTCCGGCTACATTTTCATCAAAACAGCCATACGCCAGAAGGTTCCCATATCCTCTTCCAATTCCACTGTAATCGCTGTATACGGAGGCAAGCGCCTCAGCATCAGGTACGTACACATTGTAAACGAAATCCAATAGTTCAGCAAGATAACTGTTGAACATGGTTATCTGAGCCTTTGTAGGGGCATTGGTGAATCCGCCTGGGATAAAGGCAGGTGAATGCGGCATTTTTCCACAGAAAACTGCGGCAGCCTCCTGCCCCTTGCGCTTCATTTCTATTGCTTTAACATAATGAGATATGAGTGTATTGGTCTGAGTGGCGTTGAAACGCCTGTCTATCGACCAGGTTGACAGCCAGGGCCTCTGGGCCGGACCGTCAATGTAGTCCAGGGCGCTCAACAGATAGAAGTGCAGGATATGTGATTCGATGAAATTCGCGCCCATCACCAAGTTCCTCAAAAGGAGTGCGGTTGCGGGTATTGCTGTCTTGCTGATTTTATCGAGCGTCATGACCGCCGCCATGGCGTGTGATATCGGGCAGACGCCGCAGATTCGCTGAGTGATGTGCTGGGCATCCATCGGATCTCTGCCGACGAGCAGTTTCTCGAAACCCCTGAACATTGTGCCGGCCACTTGGGCGTCAACTACCTGCTGGACTCCGCGGTATGCTTCTATTGCCACTTCTATTTTCAAATGACCTTCAATTCTAGTCACCGGATCTATAACTGTGAACGTTGCCATGGTATCCTCCTATATGTTTAAAATAATTTTGCTTTGAAAAATCCGTCAATCATCATTTCCTTCCCCATCTTCTTCACTATATAAGGAGCCTGCACCGGGGAATGTCGGATTTGTGCAACCGATGCACGGGCCTCCGGCCTGTACGCACCAGCTTACACCGTTGTTCCATTTCATGTCGGGGCAGTTGCAATAGGTTTCAGGACCTCTGCAGCCAAGTTCCTTAAGGCATCTGTTCCTTACACCGAAAGTATTGGCTTCATCTGTTTCCCTTAGCGGACAACGACTGTGTACAGTTTTACCGAAAAATTCTTTCGGGCGGCCATATTTGTCAAGAGCAACGGTTTTCCCTGCAAGCAACTGTGCGATTGTCCCTATCATCCAATCCGGATGAGGAGGGCAGCCTGCTATATTGATTGTCGGCATTGCAAGATATGAAGGCACGCTGACTACTTTCATCGGGTTCCCTCCGGAAGCCGGAATTCCACCGAAGCATGCGCATTGTCCGACACAGATTATCTTCGAAGCTCCAGGTGCGAGGCTCCTTAATGCATCTCCAAATGTCACATCCACATCATTTTCCGTCCAGACCGTGCATCCCATGCCATTGTATGCGGTTGGAACCCCTCCCTCGGCGACGAGAATGTAGTTTTTCAAGGATCTGACGGCGGCAACGGCTTCATCTCCTGACGGTCCCATGAGATTGGGATGGAAAATCAGGTCAATGGAACCCAGCAGCAGTTCATCAACTGTTTTCGGTACAGTCGCCGCTATGCGGTTGAGAAGTGAAATAGAGTCCCCGCAGCAGGAACTTCCCTGTAGCCATAGGACTGCAGGAACTTTGCTTGATGATAGAAGAGATTCTAGCGCTGCCACGTCAGTACATGTGAGACCTAAAGCTGTAGCCGACAGACCGCAATACCTGAGGAAATCGCGTCTTGAAACCTTCATTTTGGCATCTCCTTTTTTGAGTGTTCTGTTAATAATAATAATCACTATTATTATCAAATCAAGCATTTTTGATGCCAATCTTTAGCAAATTAATAAAGAATTTGTTTTTGAGGTCAATATTCTTTTTTTGGGAAGAGTATAGGTATTATATTTCCAAAAAGATAAAAAGATGATATCGTATAAAAATAATGAAATGATGGCTTGTTTAATGCTGGTAACAGATTTGAAAATATGATTTTGGGCAGATAGCTTTACGAATAACTGCAATCCCAAAATCAAAAATTAACTGGAGGTACTTATGATCGGCTATCAGGAACTGATTATTATCTTTCTTATTGTTCTCCTTCTTTTCGGTGGAAGCAAGATACCGGAACTTGCCCGTGGCCTCGGAAAGGGGATCCGCGAATTTAAAAAGGCGAAGGACGATATTCGAGACGCCATAGAAAAAGAAGAACCTGGCAAGCCTGCTGAAAAAACTGCTGATAAAAAAGACCTCAAGATTGATTCCAAGGATAAAGATCCGGGAAAAATAGCCTGAATCTTCTTTGTTTTCATCTGGATTCATTTCACAGTGATAGTTCTGTAAGTACGGAAACAGAGCCGTAACACTCCTTGAGTCGGAAATTCGGGATTCTGGAGTGGAGCCGAGGCTGTCGGAGACTGCCTGATTGCAGTGGAACTTCACTCCCTCAAGACAGACAGGAAGCTCTGCGAGGATATTGTCAGGGGTAGGCTGATAAAAATCATCTCAACTAAGTGGATCGTCACACATGATCCAGAATTCGAAAAGAATTATGCTCTTAAATTTCCTGATTATATCAAACATGCAAAGCTGATGGGGAACAATGCCGAAATATTAGTGACGCCTGTATACGGTAAGACATTTGAAGTCAAATTGTATCAGGGGAGTACTTTTATTGTCAACGCCTTGGATACTGGCAGTCGGAAAGACGGCCTAAGTTTGTTTCAACTGCGTACAGATGCAGACGGAACAGGCGGCGCTGACACGGACAAGGACGGAAAAATCTATGTTGAAAAGAAGATTCTGAAGAACACCATTCCTTCCGTCTATTATCTTTCTGTGGAGCTCTCCGGTAAAAAAATAAGCACACATATACCAATAACAATAGGGACCATTCTTACCAAACTCGGTTACACACCGGCAATACATAATCAGAAGACCCTCCGTCCTTATACGAATCCGGTCGATGTCAGGTGGGATGCCCACTGGCCTTGGCAGTCCGATGAAGAAGGCTTTGGGCTTAAAATAAGTTACGATCTTGCAGACGATGCTACCGGACTCAGCTTTGCGTTCGAGGATTCATCCGGAGGAGGAGGCGACATGAAGGGAAATATTTGCATCGGATTGAACTGAAGCGATGCAAGGATGATACACAAGTGCAGAAGTATGAAATAAATTTTGAGGTGAAATATGAAGCGAAATAAGATTGGGACGTTCGTGGTTGGGTTAATTTGTCTTGCAGGTGCCGGGATAAGCTCTCTTTATGCCGAGGACAAGGATTCTGAAAACTGGAAGGATTTGGTCCGGCAGGTGAAAAATCCAAAGGAAAAAATCTTCGAGCACTGGGCGGTTGTGGAGCCCGTGCCTCTGGTCAAGAAAGTTGATGGAGTGCCGTCGGAGTTCTCATCCTGCGCAAGCATCCTCCTCTATCTCGACTCTTATGACAGGTTCACCAAGGGGGATGAGATGGTCTTCGGTGCACTTCTCAACCGTTTCGAGAAGTATAAGGAAAATTCCGATTTCGTAGACAGGCTCTTCAAAGGATATTCATCTAGCATTGCGATGCTCGAACGTGATGAGGATAAAGCTTCAGGCTTATCGGAGGGGCAGGATCTTGTCAAGCTTTTATACGGAAAATCTAAAATTGCAGAACGCGCAGTCTTCACCTATTTGAATGAACGCCTATACCTTCCGGTAATTCGTACGGAAATCACAAGTGACACCGCCAGGACGCTTCTTGACTGCGGAACTCCATTTGTGCTGATAAAAGACGGCAAGTCCTTTATCTGTCTCGGATATGTCGAAAAAGCGGGGAAACCGACTTTTATTGTTGCAGATCCTGACGAGGTAGAACAAGGCTCAAAGAACAGAGCCGCTTCTCCATCTGTCCAAGGAGATGGAGAAGCTGAAAGAAAAGTCAGGGAATTTTGTGCTTCCATGGACAAACAGTTCGGGCAGATGAAAATCGATATTAAATTTTCTATTTCCGACAACCTAGTTAAAGGGGTGAAATTCATAGAAATCAATAAAAAATGCGGTGGAGTGGCCATCTGCAGGTTGTCAGTTGATGAGTCAAAAATTAATGAGTTCATCGAATCCCACAAGACTGACATTGCTGAAGTTATAAAGCTTGTAGATGATGAACAGAACAACAGAAAGAAGAAGGAGTTGAAATGATGAAAAGATATCTTTCGCTCATTTTATTATTGGCGATTTCACCGATTGTCATTGGCTGGAGCCCATTATTCCATGGGGCGGATGGAAATGAAATGCAGCAAGGAGGATAAGCTGATCGAGGAAGGGGCGCAAAAACTGAACACCGCCTCGAAACAATACATGGACATTGTGAAGATCACCGCAAGGAATATATTCTTCAGGCAGTTTGAAAGTTTCAGCTCTTTCTGGATCAGGTATTCGCCGATATTGGGGAATTAAAAGGAAGGAAATTGGAATTTCAGCTGTGGAGCAACGGAATCGGAGAAGCAAAAAGGGGGATTTCTAATAGAAATCACGGGGTATAGTTTTTCATTCAAATAAATTCCTTCTTTGAATTTATTTGAATGAAAAACTATATTCACCAATCCTTTCATAAACAGATTTGAATTCATAAACGGGAGATATGAAAATGGCTGGGATTTTTAAGGCTTATGATATCAGGGGTATTTATCCGGAACAGCTCAACGAGGCCATGGCGGAAAAGATAGGACGCGCTTTTGTACAGTTTATTGGAGCCAAGAAAGTCGTTGTTGGCCGCGACATGCGCCCGCACTCAGTTCCGCTTTTCAATGCACTTGCCAAAGGAATGACAGAGCAGGGCGCAGATGTCATTGACATTGGGATGTGCTCGACCCCTATGTCGTATTTCGCGAACGGTAAGCTCGGTGCCGACGGGAGCGTAATGATAACAGCATCGCACAATCCCGGAGAATGGAATGGTTTCAAGCTCTGCCGCAATCAGGCGATTCCAATCAGCGGCGCCACAGGCATAGCCGATATAGAGAAGATTGTCCAGAACTGTTCATGGGGCAATTCCACAAGAAAAGGGAAAGTAACAACCTATGATATTGCCAGGGAGTATGGTGAACATCTCAGGAAGTTTGCAAAACTCAACCGAAAACTCAAGGTAGTTGCGGATTTCGCAAATTCCATGGGCTCCTATGAAATAGCCGGAATCAGGGACATGTTCGAGATAATTCCTCTATATGAAAAGCTCGACGGGACTTTTCCTAATCACGAGGCCAACCCTCTTGAGACGCATACCCTTGACGTGCTCCGCGCAAAAGTCAGGGAGGTCGGTGCCGATTTCGGCGCAGGTTTCGACGGAGATGCCGACCGCTGCGGCTTTATTGACGACAAGGGCGAGATCATCCCCATGGATCTCTTCACGGCCCTTATCGCTCAGGATATCCTTTCAAACGGCCCCGCTACGATCCTCTATGACCTGAGAAGCAGCTGGGCGGTGAAGGAGTGCATAGAGAGGAACGGCGGCAAAGCCATAATGTCACGTGTCGGTCATGCATTCATAAAGGCGCAGATGCGCGAATATGGCGCAGTTTTCGCAGGTGAACTTTCAGGCCACTACTACTTTAAGGAGAACTATACTACCGAATCCCAGGGTCTTGCATTCATAATGCTTGCGAACCTTATCTGCAAGACAAATAAGAAAGTCAGCGACCTTGTGGCACCTCTACGTATATATTCCTCCAGCGGTGAAATAAATTCAAAAGTTGCCGACGTGAAATCCGTACTGGGAAAAATCAAAAATAAATACACGGACGGAAGAATGTTCGAGCTTGATGGGATTTCAGTCGAGTACAAGGACTGGTGGTTCAATGTAAGGGCTTCAAACACAGAGCCCCTCCTGAGGCTGATTATCGAAGCCAGGGACAAGAAGACCATGGAAGCCAAGCGCGATGAACTCCTGAAAATCATCAGGGGATAAAGTTTTCCGGAGAAACAAAGGGATTGTTTCTCCGGAAAACTTTATATACGGAATATTCCTGCTTTATCTGTAAAAATATTGCCGATATTTCCTGCCAAAAATGTAAAAAACACCTTCAGAAATCAATTATTTAGAGTGTAAATAGAAAATAATATTTTCCTGCCCAAAACAGAAAAATAATATTAATTACTCCCTACTTGAACAGGCAGATTCAACGTAAGATCTAATGTTAAATTCCGGTATTCTTTAACCCCTTACGAAATTTTCCGTCACCGGCTGTTCTTCCGCCGGTACTCGGACGGGGTTTCCCCGATTTCGATGTGGAAGCGGCGGGAGAAATAAAGATAATCATTGAATCCCGACTCTTTCGCCACTTTGCTTACAGGCATAGAAGTGGTCGCAAGCAATGACAATGCGTGCTGGATGCGCACTTGCATCAGGTATCCGCCGGGCGTTCCCCCGATGACTTTGTGCCAGTGTCTGCTGAACCCCGTAGAAGAAAACGCGAATTCTTTTGCAACCTTTGCCAAATTGACATTTTCATGATAATGCCTGTCCAGCCATTTTTTGACCTCGTATATCCTTTCCGATTCGCCGGGCGAAGTCACTTGCCTGACCTGGAGCAATATGTCCATGAGAAGGCGTTCACAAAATTGGTCGACCATGTCCGTAGCTCCAATAGCGCCCAAGTCTTCGGCAAGCTCGACAAGTTCATTGCATTTGGCTCTGAGGAAATTCTCGCTTTGAATGGGGATCACGTTCTTCTTCAGGAACATCCACGGCTTCGTCTTGAAAATCGGAAGGCAATTGCTGTCATAAGTGACGTAAAATTCCTCCCATGCGTCCGTCGGGCCGTACTTGTAATATTCCCCGGGCCATTCGACCAGCATCGCGGGGCCCTTGACCAGGTATTCCATGTCGCCGGTGCTGAATTTTCCGGAACCGCTTATCAAGAAGGAAAATGCCAGGAAGTCAAAACGTTTATCAACCAGAGATTTCTTTGACGGCGCATATCCGAACGACCTGACGGACAGCTTATTCGGGAGAAGTCTTGGCATACGGGGAATGAAACGAAAAAAATGGATGTTGCTGTCCTGCATGTCTGAAGATGCTCCAATTTGGATTGATGGCAAATCCGAATAACGATTAGTTAAGGCATATTTTCAGTAGCGCAGGTCTATCTGACCTGCGTTTCTCGGGTCAGATAGACCCGAGTTACTTCTGATATATGCTTGTCGTCAGATTTTTCATTTCGTGCATCCAAGTTTATTCATGTTGCGAATATAAGGCTTAGCCCGGAAACTTCAAGGTGGTAAAATAATCCATATAAATTGAAAATTTAGTCCATTTACTGTGAGCCTGTCCTATGTTATAATGTACACGAAGAAAGTTATTATGAGGAAGAAAAATTTTTCTGGGGCGGAAAAATTTATTAACATAATGGAATTTGGGAAAGTCGCCGGTCGCTGGCATAAGAAAGTAATCGGTAATCAGTTTGGAAGAATACTGAAGACTAAAAGAATTTGTTGGAGTTCAAACTTTAGTTTGCTCTTGGATTTGAGATTCATGGATGAATACTACTGGCGTATAGTGAATTATGTGTTGGGCTGTAGCCGCGTCACTCCGTTGACGCGTCTTTTCTCAGGTCTTTGTGATTGGCATCTTGGTGGCATAATATTCAGTGGAGGAGCAACGGAAAAGGAAAAGATGCCGGCAGGATGCCAGCGATCCGATTTTAAATACAAACCTTGCTGTGAATTTGATTTTGCTTCAAAAGCAAATCCACAGCAAGTATTAGTTAGAGCCTCCGCGAAAAGGTTAGCTCAGATTAGAAAAATGAAAAAATATTG